>NZ_JBPYCR010000027.1:0-22148 GCF_051846915.1 Virgibacillus sp. W0181 | reverse complement strand
GAGCGGAATCAATTGTAATTTTATCACAGTCATATAAGTAAATAACTTTACAAAAAAATGCAATATGTTAGACTATTCGTAACAAAACAAGTTAATATAATTGGCTGGAGAAATGGAGAAACCACAAACAACTTTTGCATTTTAGCATTAGTTTGTTTTGTGGTTTTTTGTTTACGTATTTGGAATAAAAAAAGAAGAGTAATAGGAGGAAATACAATGACTAGATTTTCAAATCTCGATCGACATGAAACAAAGAAGAAGGTTCAGCGTGAAACACTTGACTTATTAGTTATTGGAGGAGGAATAACCGGAGCCGGAATTGCTCTGGATGCTGTTAGTCGAGGCCTCCGAACGGTTGTTGTGGAAATGCAGGATTTCGCAGCCGGTACATCAAGTCGCTCAACCAAGTTGGTTCATGGAGGGTTGCGTTACTTAAAACAATTAGAGATTAAATTAGTTGCTGAAGTTGGTAAGGAGCGAGCAATCGTTTATGAAAATGGACCCCATGTAACTACACCGGAATGGATGATGCTCCCTTTTCATAAAGGCGGTAATTTTGGGCCGTTTACGACAAATATTGGATTAAAGGTATATGACTTTTTAGCGCAAGTAAGAAAGGTAGACCGTCGTAAAATGCTGTCTGTCGAGGATACAATAACTGCTGAGCCACTGATTAAAAGGGAGGGGCTTAAAGGTGCAGGATATTATGTTGAGTATAAAACAGACGATGCCCGATTAACCATTGAAGTGATGAAAAAAGCAGTCGAAAATGGGGCATATGCAATAAATTATACGAAGGCAATTGATTTTATATATAACGATAGCGGAAAAGTGGTTGGAACTGTTGTGGAAGATCAACTTAATGGTGAAAAGCATGAAATTTACGCTAATAAAATAATAAATGCTAGTGGTCCATGGGTTGACACATTACGAGAAGTGGATGGCTCCAAGCAGGACAAAGAATTGTTTTTAACAAAAGGTGTGCATGTCGTTTTTTCAACCGCTGTTTTTCCTTTGCAACAGGCGGTTTATTTCGACGCACCAGACGGACGAATGATATTTGCTATACCAAGAGATGACAGAACATATGTCGGCACAACCGATTCAGGCTATGATGGAGATATTGCGCATCCGATGGTTACTGAAGATGACGTTGATTATTTGCTAAATGCTATAAATTATATGTTCCCTTCACTGAATATCACTCTAGAAGATGTTGAATCGAGTTGGGGGGGATTACGTCCATTAATCGCTGAAAAGGATAAAAGTCCGGATGAAGTTTCACGTAAAGACGAACTATTCATTTCTGAATCAGGTTTGTTTTCCATAGCGGGTGGTAAGTTAACTGGCTATCGAAAAATGGCGGAAGAGGTAGTGGATAAAATAGTTGCTCAATTAAAATCGGAACAGGGTGTTATATTTTCTCCTTCCTGCACGAAAAACTTACCGATTTCGGGCGGGGATGTCGGTGGTTCACAAGGTTATACGGACTATATGAAGCGGAAACTGTTTGAAGCAGAAATAATAGGGATCCAAGAAGCAGATGCACATCAAATTCTACAGTTATATGGTTCCAATGCAGATAAATTATTTATCATTTATAATGAACATAAGACAAGTGCGCTAGAGGAGAATTTAGAACCGATTGTTTTGACGCAGTTAATTTATGCCATTGAATATGAAGCCGCGTATACACCAGCCGACTTTTTTGTACGGCGGACGAGTGCATTATTTTTCAATATTGACTGGGTCAGGAAACATCAACATCGTGTAATTGATTATATGGCAAAAGTCTTCAATTGGGATCGAAAGCAAAAAAATCAATATAAGGAAGAATTGGAAATCCTCTTAACTGAAGCAGTACCTGCAGTTAAGTAACCGAACTTGTTTCGTACGATGATTGCCATTAAAGGAAAGGGGGTTGACTAGACCAATGAACGGAAAAATACTTCCAGCTGTATCGAGCATGAAAGAATTTGAAGCCTTTATAAAAAGTGACTACGATGTTGGAGTTTTTCTAGAATTACATATTGGTCAATTAAAAGCCGTCAATAACTTAGCAATGAAGCATGGCAAACGATTGATTTATCATGTTGACCTTATTCATGGCATAAGAAGTGATGATTATGCTACAGAGTTTCTATGTCAGGAATACCGTCCATATGGTTTAATATCGACAAAAGCAAATGTCATTTTAAAAGCGAAGCAAAAAGGAGTAATTGCGATCCAAAGGGTTTTTTTACTGGATTCACATGCACTTGATCATAGTTACAAGCTGCTGGAAAGGACGAAACCCGATTATATCGAAGTATTGCCCGGGGTAATGCCGACAGTAATTGAGGAAGTGAGAGAACAAATAGATACTCCTTTACTTGCTGGTGGGTTTATTCGTACTGTTGCAGATGTGAACAATGCATTGGCAGCTGGAGCGTACGCGGTTACTACATCCAAAAAAGAATTGTGGAATTATTTTTCTGAATAGTTCTGTAAATATGATTATAACAGGGTGAAATTGCTTCATGAACTGTTAAATATACTGTGAAATAAGGGAGGAAATACGAATGGAAACGTTTATTTTAGCGCTAGATCAAGGAACGACGAGCTCAAGAGCAATTTTGTTTAACAAAGCAGGTGAAGTCGTTCAGATGGCTCAAAAAGAATTTCAACAACACTTTCCGCAAGCAGGCTGGGTGGAGCATGATGCAATGGAAATTTGGGATACGATGCTGCAATGTATAAAACAAACATTGAAAAAAGGAAATCTTCATCCCGGACAAATTGAGGCGATTGGCATTACGAATCAGCGTGAGACAACCGTAGTATGGGATCGCTATACAGGTGAACCAATATATCAAGCGATCGTTTGGCAATCAAGGCAAACAGATGATATTTGCAATGAACTACGTGAAAGGGGTTACAATGATTTATTTAACAAAAAAACCGGCTTATTAATTGATGCCTATTTTTCGGGAACAAAAGTGAAGTGGATACTTGACCATGTAGATGGAGCAAGAGATAAAGCGGAAAATGGAGATCTGCTTTTCGGAACAATGGACACGTGGATTGTTCATCAATTAACGGCGGGGAAAGAACATATTACCGATTATTCAAACGCTTCCCGTACATTAATGTACAATATCCATACATTATCTTGGGATGAGGAATTATTGAAAATTCTTGATATACCAAAGACGATGCTTCCGGAAGTCAGATCGTCTTCGGAAATTTACGGAACGACAGATGAAAGCATACTACCAGGGTTTGAAATTCCCATTGCAGGCATTGCAGGCGATCAGCAAGCTGCATTATTCGGTCAAGCCTGTTTTGAAGCAGGGATGGCTAAAAATACATATGGGACTGGTAACTTTATGTTAATGAATACTGGTGAAAAAGCAATTCAATCCGACAACGGGCTGTTAACAACCATTGCATGGGGACTTGATGGGAAAGTGGAGTATGCGCTAGAAGGCAGCATTTTTGTAACCGGTTCCGCTGTTCAATGGCTGCGTGATGGGTTGGAACTAATTGAGACGTCATCACAAAGTGAAGAACTGGCAACAGCGGTTGAGAATACAGCAGGTGTGTATGTAGTGCCGGCATTTGTCGGATTAGGTGCACCTTATTGGGATAGCAATGTACGGGGGGCTATGTTTGGTATTACCCGCGGAACGACAAAAGAACATATAGCAAGAGCGACATTGGAATCAATCGCCTACCAGACGGTTGATGTTGTTGATGCGATGCTGGCAGACTCACAAATTGAATTTAAAAAGCTGCGTGTAGATGGAGGCATGGTGAAAAATGATTTCTTAATGCAATTTCAGAGCAACATGCTTGGGGCAACGGTAGAACGACCGGTCATTAATGAAACAACAGCTCTTGGGGCTGCTTATTTGGCCGGGTTGGCCATCGGGTATTGGAAAAATAAACATGATATTATAGAACAGTGGAAAATAGATCAATCCTTTTATCCGGAATGTACTAAAGAAAAAAGAGAAACGTTATATACGGGATGGAAAAAAGCTGTGTATGCTGCACAATCCTTTACGTGAAACAATCCACAAATATTTATTGAAGTAATAAAGCAAAATGCTATTAATAACAACTTGAATCTCCTATAATGAATGTTGGTGCCTGGTATCCGCAAGGGGGATGGATTTGCAAAAAACAAGCAATAAAGCATGCGAAAAACCTAAAATAATTTCATTTATACCTGAAGGCGATTTTTACTTTTCACAAGGCGTCGAATCTTTTCGCCAGGGGAAATTTAAAGTTGCAGTTAAGTGGCTTTTAAAAGCAATTGACAAAGTGCCTGATGATCCTTTATATCATAGCCAATTAGCTGTAGTTTATGCTGAAATAGGTAGTTTTGAGGAATCCAATCAGTTGCTGCAATCGATTATAAAAAAATATGGTGAAAAGTATATTGATTGTCATTATTTACTAGCAAACAATTATGCTCATCTAGGAATGTTTCATACAGCTAGAAAACATGCACAAATATATCTTGATCATGAACCGGAAGGAGAGTTTAGGGAGGAAGTAGAAAGCCTGCTTGAACTGTTCGAAGATGAGGATATCTTCCAATCGGAAACGGATGATGAATTTTTACGCTATCGAGAACGTGTATCCGCGTATATGGAAGATCGATGTTGGAAAGAAGCATTAATACTCCTGGAAGAAATGCGCGAGCTTTATCCAGATAACCAATTAACAAAGCACCAATATACTACCGCCTTATTTTATTCCGGCGAACGAGATGCGGCCATTGACGAAGAACTGAAGCTGCTTCTTGAAGACCCATTATCGATTACGAGCTATATGAATTTATCCGTATATTTTTATGAAATAAATGAACAGCAATCATTTCTGTCAATGACTAATGTTTTACGAAATGTATATCCTATTAATGAGGAAAAGAAACTGCAGATGGCCATTACTTTGTCTAAAACAGCTCTTTATGACGAGGCGTATGCGCGGTTTTGCTTAATAAAAAATCCAACGGTTAAAAATCAAATTTCTTATTATAGGTGGTTTAGTTTAGCAGCATATCATGCCGGGAAAGTTGAAATAGCAGATACCATTTTTAAAAAAGGGTGCCAACATTACCCTAATTTAAAAGCAGAAGAAAAATGGCGCTAATTCTTGAGCATAAAATTAGACGAAAGCAGTCGATTTGGTATATCCTATATAAGGATAATAAGATAATAATTATTATTAAAAGATCATTAATCTAATAAAAGATTATACTATAGAATAGAAAGGGCGAGAATAATGTCAGAAGAACGTATATATGATGTAATTATAGCAGGTGCAGGACCAGCCGGTATGACAGCTGCGGTCTATGCATCACGTGCCAATCTGGATACGTTAATGATTGAACGAGGTGTTCCGGGAGGACAGGTGGCAGATACAGAAGATGTTGAAAACTTCCCTGGTTTTGAACATATTTTAGGTGCCGATTTATCGAATAAAATGTTTGAGCATGCGAAAAAATTCGGTGCCGAGTATGCTTATGGAAATATTGATGGGGTAGAAGATCACGGCGATTATAAGATTATAAAAGCCGGTAATAAAGTGTATAAAACAAAAGCACTTATTATTACGACCGGTGCACAGTATAAAAAACTTGGAATTGACGGAGAATCTGAATTAACAGGACGCGGAGTATCCTATTGCGCAGTCTGTGATGGTGCATTTTTTAAAGACAAAGAACTTGTTGTTATCGGCGGAGGAGACTCAGCTGTTGAGGAAGGGATTTATTTAACGCGCTTCGCGAGCAAGGTAACCATCGTTCACCGCAGAGATGAATTACGTGCGCAAAAAATTATTCAGGAGCGTGCTTTTAATAACAAAAAAATAGAATTCATTTGGGATACGGTTGCTGAAAAAATTAATGGGCCAGATGGAAAAGTAAGTTCAGTTACGCTTCGTAATGTGAAAACCGATGAAACTTACGATCATTCGATTGATGGGGTATTTGTTTATATCGGATTGGTACCATTAAGTGAACCATTTAAATCCCTCGGAATCGTTGATGAAGAAGGGTACATTCCGTCGAATGAAAATATGGAAACTAGTATACCAGGAATTTTTGCAGCCGGCGACATTCGCGAAAAAGAGCTAAGACAGATTGTCACTGCTACCGGTGATGGGAGTATCGCAGCAGAAACAGCGCAAAAGTATATTGAAGAGTTATCCGAAAAATCTAAAACAGCAAAAACTACGTAAAAATGACAAGAAAGTAATTGCATTTTAACGAATTTGTAACACATTAGAAACAAAAATAGTGTATAATATAATTAAACTAATTGACCCCCTTTAATAAATTAGTTGTTTTGCACAGGTGCATGTTACCTGTGCTTTTTTTTGGTTGTAATTCTAACAGTTTTACATTTGCACTTAGGATGCTGATGAGGGTCGAAGTCCCCATATCGTCTTTTTCGGTAAGATCAATTGCAATAACTGGATATACATAAACCCAATTCCTCCCCGATTTCATAATGATGTTTCTTTTCTTTGCAATGCTGTATAATAAGAGTAGAGGTGATTATGTCGTGCAAAGGGTAACGAACTGCATATTAATAAGTAATCACAATGTTTTACTTTTGAAAAAACCTCGGCATGGATGGTATGCAATTCCCGGTGGAAAAATGGAGCAAGGGGAAACGATAAAGGAAGCGGTAGTCCGCGAATTCTGGGAAGAAACAGCATTGAAAATAAGCCGACCGAATTTAGCTGGCGTTTTTACGTTTACCATTGAACAAAATAAGAAAATTGTACGTGAATGGATGATGTTTACATTTATCGCCCATCATTATGAAGGACAGCTGACGGCATATTGTGAAGAAGGAGAACTGGAATGGGTTCCTTTGGATCAAATAAGTAAATTACCGATGGCCGAGGGCGACTATACGATTTTTGACAAGCTATTAAATAATACAGCCGTTGTAACCGGATCGTTTACGTATACAGCAGACGATAAATTGCTTCAAGTTCGAATGGAAGAGCATGAAGGAGGCCTAGCATGAGAAATACTGAAGGAGAAACCAAATTAGTCATCATTACGGGAATGTCCGGAGCAGGTAAAACTGTTGCAATCCAAAGCTTTGAAGATTTAGGATATTACTGTGTTGATAACTTGCCACCTACACTGCTCCCGAAATTTTTGGAGCTGATGAAAGATTCAACAAACAATATTACGAAAGTTGCCCTCGTTATCGATTTACGCGGCAGGGAATTCTTTGATTCATTATTTGAAGGTTTGGATTTTCTTGGCAATCAAGACTGGCTGGACGAACATATCCTCTTTTTAGATGCAACCAATGAATCGCTAGTTAGTCGTTTTAAGGAAACGAGACGCTCTCATCCGCTAGGGGATGGTGGTCTCCCGTTAGAAGGCATTAAACAAGAAAGAGAAATATTGGATGAGTTAAGAGGTAGGGCGCACAAAATAATTGATACAACAAATGTAAAGCCACAAAAGCTTCGTGAGAAAATTGCTGACATTTATCGAGAGGATAACCAGGTAACCTTTTCAGTGCACTTCGTTTCCTTTGGCTTTAAGTATGGAGTGCCTATCGATGCAGATCTAGTTTTTGATGTCAGGTTCTTACCGAATCCACATTACGTAGCCCATATGCAACCATTGACAGGTATGGATAAAGAAGTATCCCAATACGTATTTAAATGGTCGGATACACAAAAATTTAATGAAAAAGTGCTTGATCTGTTGCAATTCATGCTGCCCCAATATAAAAAAGAAGGGAAGTCGCAGCTTGTCATTGCTATTGGTTGTACCGGGGGGCAACACCGGTCCGTCGCACTAACTGAACATTTCGCTAAACAGCTAAGCGACAATTACAAAACGCATATTAGTCATCGTGATATTCATAAAAGAAAGGGACAATAATATGGATAGCGAAAAAAACCCGCGAATCGTCGTAATAGGTGGCGGTACTGGGATGCCGGTTTTGTTGCGTGGACTAAAAGATTTACCAATTGAATTAACAGTACTTGTAACAGTTGCAGATGATGGTGGAAGTTCCGGTCGCCTGCGGAAGGAAATGGAAATGCCCGCCCCCGGAGATATTCGTAATGTAATTGCAGCACTTTCCGAAGTAGAACCAACACTGATTGAACTTTTTCAGCACCGATTTTCCAGCAACAACGGTTTATCAGGCCATTCGATGGGCAACCTTTTATTAGCTGCGATGACGGCAATAAGAGGAGATTTTAATAATGGGATTAAAGAAATTTCTCGTATTTTTAACGTTAAAGGTAAAATTTATCCGATATCTAATGACAACTTATTATTGCATGCAGAGATGACAGATGGTTCCATTGTATCGGGCGAATCAAATATTCCACTCGTAAACAAACGAATAAAGCGTGTCTTTTTAAGCCCGGAGCCATTAAACCCGCTTCCAAATACGATTAAAGCAATTGAAAGCGCTGATTTAGTCGTTATTTCACCCGGAAGTCTTTATACGAGCATTTTACCAAATTTGATTATTCCGAGAGTTGAAAGAGCAATTCGAGAAACGAAAGCAAAAGTTGTCTATGTTTGTAATGTCATGACGCAGGCAGGAGAGACGACCGGATATACCGCAACTGACCACGTGAAGGCTATTACTGATCATATTGGAGACGATACGATTGATGCGGTTGTCGTTAATAATAAACCGATTGCAAAAAAGGTTAAAGACGTTTATGCGGAAGAAAATGCAAAGCCGGTTATTTATGATACGGATCGTTTGCTTGAGATGGGTATCCAAGTTATTGAAGGAGATATCATCGATCATTCCAAATTAATGCTGCGTCATGATAACAAAAAAATAGCCAAACTACTTTATTCAATTATACAGGACAAATAAACGTTTAATGCTTATTGAACCGCGAAAAGGAGGGTGTACATTGTCTTTTGCTTCTGAAATAAAAAAAGAATTGACGAGTATACCTGTAGACACTTGCTGTAACTATGCAGAGTTGGCGGCATTAATTCGTATGAATGGTGTGTTATCATTATCAAAACACGGTTATACACTTGATGTTCAAACGGAAAATGCTGCAATAGCTCGACGGATTTACACATTAATTAAATCAGTCTATTCATACCCGGTAGAGTTGCTTGTACGAAAGAAAATGAAGTTGAAAAAGAATAACGTGTATATAACAAGGTTGAAAAGTAATGTAGATGATTTATTAATCCAGTTGAATATATTATTAGAAGGAAAAATATTTAACCGCAAGATTTCAAATAATGTATTGAATAAAAAATGCTGCAAACGGGCGTATTTGCGCGGTGCATTTTTAGCTGGAGGTTCGGTTAATAACCCAGAAACATCTTCATACCATTTAGAAATATTTAATTTATACGAGGATCATAACCTGTCACTTAGCCATTTATTAAACGACTTCGATCTACGTTCACGGGTTTTACAGCGAAAAAATGGATTTATTGTTTATATGAAAGAAGCGGAAAAGATAACAGAGTTTTTAAGTATTGTCGGTGCACATAACGCGTTATTTAAATTCGAAGATGTGCGGATTGTTCGCGACATGCGGAATTCCGTCAATCGACTCGTTAACTGTGAAACAGCTAATTTAAATAAAACAATCGGTGCGGCATTACGGCAAGTGGAAAATATACAATACATTGAACACACAGCCGGACTTGAAATTTTGCCTGAAAAATTAAGGGAAATAGCTGATGTACGTGTAAAACACCCGGATGTTACGTTGAAGGAATTGGGAGAACTTGTTTCCAGTGGCAAAATCTCAAAGTCAGGGGTCAATCATCGACTAAAAAAAATTGATGAAATCGCTGAACAGCTCAGGAGCGGCGGAAAGGTATTAGAAAATTGAGAACTTTAGATGGTGATAGTTTCTTTTGTGTACTATACATGATATAATAGCTGTAATTTCCGCCAATAGCAAGTTCATTGAAATGTACATATGAATTTGCTGGAACAAGATATACTGATTTACGTTGTCCATGACGTATTAACCTTAGTAGAAGAGCATTTATTATATCTACTTCTTACTGGACTTATTGAATAATCATTATATATATGGCAAGTTAAATTAATGAATTATCTAAAAATATGTGAGCGCTTACGACAGCAATGGAAGAAAGGATGATTGGATTGGTTGAAAAATCAGTGGAGGTAGAACTGGATACCGGATTGCAAGCGAGACCTGCTGCACAATTTGTGCAAGAAGCAAATCGGTTTACATCTGATTTATTTCTTGAAAAAGATGGAAAAAGAGTTAATGCAAAAAGTATTATGGGTTTAATGAGCCTGGCCGTTGGAAGAGGGGAATCCATTACGTTAATAGCGGATGGCCCAGATGAAAGCAGCGCTTTGGAGCAGCTTATTTCCTTTGTGTCCAAATCATAAAATGAGAATCAAATAATCGATCGAGCATATATAAATACTCCCTTGCATCTTATGCAATAAGGGAGTATTTTAGTTCATATGAAGGTGTAAAATATTAAACTCAAAGTAAGAGCTCGTAGTTATTTACGCAATCTTGGTTTGTGTTAATTCAATGAATTGTTAATTACTGGTTTATTTTTCTTCCTTTTTTTCCAGTATTTTGTCGATGAGTCCATATTCCACAGCGCGATCGGCAGACATGAAATTATCACGATCTGTATCAGCTTCTATCACATCAATTGGCTGTCCTGTACGATCCGACAGAATTTGATTAATTTTTTCGCGCATTTTAATAATCCGTTTTGCATGAATTTCGATATCGGTTGCTTGCCCTTGTGTACCGCCTAGTGGTTGGTGTATCATGACTTCACTATTTGGCAAAGCATACCGTTTACCTTTTTCTCCGGCTGCCAGTAGAAATGCGCCCATGGAAGCGGCCATACCTGTACAAATCGTAGATACGTCAGACTTAATAAATTGCATCGTATCGTAAATAGCCATTCCTGACGAAATAGAACCACCAGGTGAGTTAATGTAAATGGAGATGTCTTTATTCGGGTCTTCTGCTTCCAGAAAAAGCAGTTGTGCAACAATGGAATTGGCGACATTGTCATCAATCGCACTGCCAAGCATAATAATACGATCTTTTAATAAGCGTGAATAAATGTCATATGCGCGTTCACCGCGATTTGTTTGTTCAATAACTGTTGGAATTAAAACCATGTGTAAATCCTCCTTTAAGTCACTCTAAATTCCCAAATGGGTATAATTTTATATTAACTAAATGGTCAATAAAGGTCAAACAAAAAGTTTATCTATTATAGAACATATCCAACATCTTACCCTTATTGATAAATTAATAAACGTCTCTTTTCCTCAAACAGTAGCTAATACGTCATTGTTTGAGTAATTCAAGTATACTGCATGCAGAAGAAAGTACAAACAAAAAGTGATTGAAAGGAAGAAAAAAATAAAAGTAGTAAAAGTACTTGTATATATAAGATAGTGACGTTATAATATCGTATGTACGTCATTTAAAAACTATGCGCTCGTAGCTCAGGGGATAGAGCATTGGTTTCCGGTACCAAGAGTCGGGGGTTCAAATCCTCCCGGGCGCGTAAACATTG
Source organism: Virgibacillus sp. W0181 (assembly GCF_051846915.1). NCBI lineage: Bacteria > Bacillati > Bacillota > Bacilli > Caryophanales > Bacillaceae > Virgibacillus > Virgibacillus sp. W0181. The sequence continues at coordinate 10,579 of NZ_JBPYCR010000027.1, read as the reverse complement.
ATATGGCAACGTTTATAATGTTTTTGGAACTCTTGCAGCTTATTCAAAAAAATGAATAACTGTATATTTCGTTACACGTATAACCGTGCACTACATTGAAGTAAAGCCTTCTGAAAAGTAACCTTTCAGAAGGCTTTATGTGCTAATAAATTGAGTTTGGACCTCGGCTGTGTGCTAGTTAGATGTCTCATATGGAAAACAACATTCATATCTGGTTCACTATATTTTAAGAGATGCTTCGTATATTTGCACGTGTACCATTTAGTCCGTATGTTCCTCATGATTGTTGTCTCCATGATTATGTTCTCCATGTTCATGTTCTTCATCTTTTTCACTGTTATCTTCTGACGTTTTGCCGGTACCTACTGTAATCTTCTTTTTCGGCATCGTATGCAAGTCTCGTGCTGTAGTATGGGCGTAAATGGAATAAACTCCATCCTCTTCGAACGTTACTTCAGCTGTATACGTTCCGTCACCATTATTTGTTGATTCCACTGTTGTGCTATTATCTTCATCGTCGCCCAACCAGTATTCAAAGTTGACTTCTTTGGCATCTTCGACAAATTCTTCTCCGTAAGTAACTGTCGCTTTTAATTCAACCGTCTCATTAGAGTCTGCGGTTTCCGGTAATTCAAAATCTACTTCAAGTGCTGCTAATTCCTCTTCATTCTCTTCTGATTTATTAGTTGAATTATCTCCGCAAGCTGCTAATAAAGCAATTACTAGGATGATTCCAATTGACCAAAACTTTTTATACATGTTTGTTCCCTCCATTTTTATTAGCGGTTACTGAACTCGCTTTAAATCTTCCACAATTTCATCTATCGCGTCTGCTTCCGTCCCACTGTAAAATTTCAATATATTACCGGAAGGGTCAATTAAGTAAAATCTTGTGCCGTGCATTACTTGATCATCACCAGGTACTGGTTCTTGTAACATTGCTTTAAAAGACTTAATTGATAACTCTTTGATTGCTTTAAAATCATAACCAGTTAAAAACGTCCAATTGTTTAAATCGGCATCATACTCATTCGCATATTCTTTCAAGACTTCCGGAGTGTCCCGTTCAGGGTCTACACTTAATGAAACAAGATGAGCATCAAGGTCTTTTTCCTTCAGTTTATCCTGTAATATTTTCATATTGCTCGTCATGGGTAAGCATACCGTCGTACAATTTGTGAAAATAAGATCAGCAACCAACCATTCTCCTTCAAAGTCTTTTAAGTTTATTTGTTCATTATCTTGTGTTACCGCTTCAAAATCGGGTATAGATTCCGACATATTCGTTTCAATTTCTTGCTGACCGCAAGCAGAAAGCAATATAATTAAAATAAGTAAAGATGCTGAAATAACTTTCTTCATTTTTATCAACCTTTCCTATTACTTTTGACTGCAATGATCATTCATTTTATTTAAAACAACATTCATCGCTTCCTGAAATGGATAAACATGCCCACCAAATCCTTTTACAAATTTATATGCATGTTCTTCCCATTCGAATGCAAGTACTTGTGGCTGACAACAGCCCATATCTACCGAAGTGTCCGTGACAAACCAGGATTTCGTTGCACTAATTGTTGTCTGTCTTATAAAATCCTGGCAAATTGCTTGAATGTTTTCTTCTTTCCATTGCTGGTGACGAAGTAGCCCACAATGGACACAACAAGCAACTTCAATATCATTATTTGGCAAAATCAAACGGTAGGCCATTTTTACATGAATTCCACGGCTACACAAAATACATACGTCCGAATTTGCTTTTACTTGTTGTTTATGTAGGAGACTGATTCCGCCAAAAGTTTTTACAATGATACCTTCATCTACTAATGGCTTTAAGTCACGATGGATCGTCATTTCGGACACACCAAACGCTTTGCTTAGCTCCGATATTTTCAGGTTTTCTTTTTCCAAGATCAACTCTTTAATGCGATGTTGTCGAGCGATCGGTAACATTTGCTCCCTCCTTGCCAGTGTTTCAACTGAACAACCTATAACATATTATAACATTTATATTGTCTTCGTTACCGTTTGATGATTGAACGTTGTGTGAAAGATATGTGACAATTATTCAATAGAAATGATCTATTATGGGGGATGAACTATGGTTAGGCCTTGACATTTAGTTTTGAAAAAGGGGAATCGGTGGTCTAATATTACGAAAATGGAAAGTACAAACAATAAACAGATAGTGATGATTTTCATTATAATCGTTTAAAAGTAGGTATATGGCTTATACATTCCCTGGCTAAATGTCATAGGATACTAGTGAAGTAATAAGGAAAGGGGATAAGAAATGAGACACCATCAAAAGCCGCATTGGAACTGTCAAAAACCAGTGAAAGAAATTGTTTATCCTGTAAAAGAGAATATGGTTCATTGCTGTTCCGAGGAAACAGTAAAACATGTTCATCCAACGCATACAACCGTTATGAATCATCATCTAATAAAAAACGAGCATGTATATCCACAGACAACTTCTTATGGGAACACTGTAAATGAAGTGAATGTAAATGGAGCCCCTGGGCCTGGTGGTCAGGTCGCTGGAGCAATGAGTCCAGGAATGACGGGTATGGGTCCAAACGGCCAGGTAGCTGGAGCGATGAGTCCGGGACATTCAGGCATGGCACCAGGCGGTCAAGGTCATGGAGCGATGGGACATCATGGAATGATGGGGAAACATCACTGCAAACACCAACCACCTAAGTGGTGCTAAACAAAAAGAGCAGATATACCAATCTTAAGTAGTTCAGTTTCAGCGTATAATAAGCTGATTTATACGCTGAAATGGACTGCTTTTTACATATGTTATAGACAATAAAAAACAAGACAGAAGTTTTGTCGGTAATGAGTGGAACCGGATTGAGACTAGAAATGTGTTAGAATGTATAACGGTATCACTCTTAACTCAAACAGGGTGCAAAATAGAATTACCTGTTTAAGGAGGACATGCATTATGGCATGGCTTTATGTATTATTCGCGGCGATCGTGGAGGTTTTCTGGGTGATTGGTTTGAAATACTCAGAGAGTCCATTCGAATGGCTCGGAACGATTATTGCGATTGTCTTTAGTTTCTATTTCATCATTAAAGCGTGTGAAACATTGCCATCCGGAACCGTTTATGCGGTATTTACCGGATCAGGTGCAGCAGCTATTGTGCTTATTGATTTTTCGATTTTCGGAGCCGATTTCTCTATCTCTAAAGCGTTGTTCATCGCACTTATTATTATAGGTGTCATTGGCATTAAAATGACAACGGATAATGAAGAAGCACAATCGAATGAACAAAGAGAGGAAGGAGAAGTTTAATGGAGTGGATTTTTTTGATCATTGCAAGCTTCGGCGAAATATTTGGTGTTATGTTCATTAGTATGTACGTACGGAATAAAACAATCTTTCATCTTTTAATGATTGTTGTTTCCATGGGGTTTGGATTTGTTTTTCTGTCCCTTGCAATGAAAAGCATTCCATTGGGAACCGCCTATGCAATTTGGACCGGACTTGGTGCTGCCGGGGCGGTTATCATGGGTATTATATTTTTTAAAGAATCAGCAGGCTGGAAAAGAATGCTGTTTTTAACATGTATTATTGCGGGTGCAGTTGGTTTGAAAGTGATGGAATGAACCTTTCATGACTGAAGACAGCTTTATTACTTGAAAAAGCCTATATATATCGGAATGTTGTCCGCTTTTGTTTGAAATAAAATGTCAATGCAAATAAATCCCTCTCGATAATTTCACCTATTCATATTATAATAGAATGAAGGCGATTTCAGTAAGTCAGTCCAAGGGGGAAAAATCATGGAATTGGTACTCCAACAAAAACAAACATTAAACCTTGTTATGACAACTGAATTAAGACAGGCGATTGAGCTTCTGCAATATTCAAATTATGAACTACACCAATTTTTACAAGAAAAAGCACTAGAAAATCCATTAATTGAGTTAATTGAAAAAAATACTGACTTTTCCTATGAAAAAAAGCGATCAGTAGGAAGGTCAGCTGATGATGTGCCAGATCCAGCAGAATTTGTTGCAAGTGACGAACAGGGCATGCGTGAAAAATTAATTGATCAGGCAAAATGGCTTGATATGGAACAATCTGAATGGAATTTGCTGAGATACCTTATACTTAATCTTGATGAGAACGGATATTTGCCGCTAAGTGATGCTGAGATTATGGAACAGCTTGCGTTAAATGAAATGGAATTAAAGCGCGGATTGCAATTACTGCACCAATTGGAACCGGCCGGAGTAGGTGCAAGAGATCTACAAGAGTGTCTATTACTGCAAGTGGAACGTCTTTATCCGGAAAAAGCACTTGCTAAAAGTGTAATCGAAAATTACTTGGAGCAGTTGGCCGATAAAAAGTGGCAAGAGATTACAAAGGCATTAAATATTTCAATGACAGAATTAAAAACAGCATATACATTTATTCAGACATTGAATCCAAGACCGTGTTCAAATCTTTCCAGTTCTTCCGTTGAATATTTACATCCTGACATAATTGTGGAAGAAGATGGTGAACACTTCAATATAGCTTTTAATGATAACTATTTACCGGAAATCCGGTTTAACAATAATTATTCCAATTTGATTACGAATAAACTGCCTACTTACGTTCAGAATCAATATAAAAATTACCAATGGTTAAAAAATAGCATCGAGCAACGGAGAACAACGATATTGAAAATTATGCACGTCATTCTTGATAGACAGCTTGGATTTTTTCGACAAGGCTTCACTGCACTCCAACCATTAACATTAAAAGATGTTGCGAGTGAAATTAATATGCATGAATCAACGGTCAGCAGGGCAACAGCAAATAAAGTAATTCAAACGTCTAAAGGTTCGTTTGATTTACGTCTTTTGTTTTCTACAAAATTGAACGCGGATAGCGGAAGTGAAGCATCACAAACAAAAGTAAAGCTCCTGCTGGAGGAACTCATCAAGCAGGAAGACAAATATAAACCGTTGTCCGATCAAAAAATATCAGATCATTTTAAAGAAGAGAAAGATATTACTGTCTCCAGGCGTACCGTAGCGAAATATCGTGAAGAGCTGAACATACCTTCCTCGAGTAGACGCAAGGAATTGAAAATATAAAATGCTTCAGAGGGGTTTATCTTCCTGTGAAGCATTTTTTTTAGGAATTACACAATAAGCTGTTTGAATGTCACATGTTATTTTCGTTGAGACTATCTTCAAACATATCAATAATATGAAGAAATCGATCTGCTTCACGAAAGACGTGATCTGCAAGTAATGGATGAATATTACTTTTCAGCTTACAGCTTTCGATGAGTTCTGCTGCTGTTTTCTTAAAGGTACGCAATGATTTTACAGATACTCTGTTTTGATCGAGAAATTGGTCTAATATCGGCACCGTTTCTGAATGTGGACGCATGGAATCTAGATCAACAGCCTGATAGACGAGTTCGTCAAAGTCATGACTGAATTCACGTGCTTGATCGACTAATTTTCGTTCAGACGGGTCAAGAAGATGCCCGATGAACTTGGAATGGTCTGCCATAATGCGCAAGAAAAACACATTTTCTCGAATAATTGTTTCTGGTAATGGAACAAGCTTTCCTTCATTTAAATCTTTCAATCGTTGTGCAAAATAAGCTGCTTCCCGGCTCGTATGATCTAATAGCAGCGGATAGTTATTGGAGTATATTTCAGAACGCAGTGTCAGTCCAAGGACTTTTCGTTTATATCCCCAAATGGCAGTAGCTGCTTCATATACTTGAATGTTGAATTTAGCTACTTCTGCTGGATCAGAAGTTTTTGAAAATGAACTTAGTTCTTGTTCAATTCGTTCGAATAGGTCAATAAATTGTTGTGCTTCTTTTATTAATCTATCATCATTATAACTAAAGCCGAGACTTAAAAACAGGGAGTGTTCCTTCATGATTCTTGACCAAAACGTGATCTCATCCAATGAATTAACAACAAACTTTGAAATAAAAATCCCTCCTTTATAATAGGTATATCAATCTATATTTATGTTGATATAGTTTGTCTAATGCCTATTTGTGGAGGTGGGAATATAATAATTTTATTGTATTACAGATTTTTTGTGAATAAATCAAATCCAAGTGCGGTTGCGGACCCAAAAATGAGTACCCATAAAGCAATGCTGATTGTCATCCAGATGATCATTGGTTTTTTATTTGCTCCTAAGACTAGCCCTATAAATGCTGCTATATGTGTTCCTATTAAAATAGGGCCTAAGAAAGCAAGTCCTGGCAAACCATATTTATTCCAGCTTTTCACAGCTCTATTTCCTCGTTTTGAATAGCTTGTTTCTTTTTTTCGTCGTCGTTTAAACCACAGCTTCACTTTCTCAATACCAAAAACTAGAGCAAGAACAGTGGTGAGATTACCTAAGAATGCAACTACCATAACCCAAAAAGGCGAAAGCCCCATAACAATTCCGATTGGTACAACGAGCGCTACTTCAAGCCATGGGATAGCAGCACCTAAAAAAATAAGCGTATATTCGAGTAAGATAGTAATCAACCTCCTCCAACGGAACGATTCCAATACTTAATATTACTAGTCTCCAAATCGAATAGCAATGAAAGGCTACACACAAACTAAAGCTATTCCTTCGATAAATATACGTAAATGTTTGATAGCGAGCAATGAAGTTGGAAATTCACTCCTGTAGACTGCTATACTGGAGAAGATAAGCAATTGGCGGCTGGATTGTCATGCCAATCGTGTTTAAAAGTATATTTTAAAATTGTATCTTTACTATGAAATCAGGTGAAACGTTGGGAAAAGTTTATTTACTATTACTGCTCGTTATGATTCTTTGGGGGTTTAATGTATCTGCAATAAAAGTACTCGTTACGAATATTGACCCGCTATTTTTAACTTCTGTACGTATTTTTACAGCTGGAATATCTGTTTTAATGATCTCTTATTTTATGAAAATATTTCGACTTCCGACAAAGAAAGAACTTTTGGTTATCGGTTATATTGCAATTTTTAATGTTGTATTTCATCATTCATTCATGGCAATCGGGCTGACACAAACTTCAGGTGTCAATGCCGGGCTAATTGCAGGTACGTCCCCGCTTGTTACAATGGTGTTATCCATTTTACTGCTGAACGATCGTGTTACACGTATGCGCGTAGCAGGATTTGTGTTAGGATTTATAGGAATTGTCGTGACATCTCTAACAGGTTCTGATGGGGTTACATCAATATCTATGGGGGATTTGTGGATATTTTTGTCTATACTAGTGCAAGCATTCAGTTTTATTCAAATTAGTAAATTAACTCCGGATTTTGATCCTAGATTACTAACTGGCTATCTGCTCATTTTTGGATCAATATTTATTTTTGTGTTTAGTTTAATTTTAGATTCGGACGTTACCCAAATAACTGCGCTCTTTTCATGGAAGCTTGGTTTAGTCTTTTTATTTAGTGCTGTATTATGTACGGCGTTCGGACATATGACTTACAACTTTGCTATAAAAAATGTTGGCCCTGCAGAAACAACTATTTTTATTAATTTGAACACATTTTTTGCACTGGTTGGAGCAGCTCTCTTTTTGGGCGAATCGATTCTCATTAACCATTTCTTTGGGTTAATCCTTATATTTTGTGGCATATTTATCGGTTCTGGTACATTGGAATATGTACTGAACAAAAGAAAAATGAGAAAAGCGAATGTACGAATGAGCAAATGATGAAAGGTGACAAATATGATGAACATAAAAGAGTTTTTAGAACATAAACCTCCTTACATATGTGCGCCAATTACAGGAAGGTCATCGGATGAAATTAAGGATCAGTTAAAGGTCATTGTAGGTGAAAAGCCAGACTTAATCGAGTGGCGAGCAGACTTTTACAATGACTTATCGAATGAAAATAAAGTGCTGACCACTATAAAATCTATAACGGATACAACAAACATTCCGCTTCTATTCACAATTCGTTCAGAAGTAGAGGGGGGCGAGAAGTCTTCATTGAATGAAGAGGAAAAAGTGGCCCTTATTTGCTCCGTGTGCAAAAAGAGTGCTGTAACCTTTGTTGATTATGAAGCGTTCCACGATAAGGAATTCATAAACAGAATTAGAGAAGTCACCATGGATAATGATAAGCTGTTAATTTTGTCTTATCACAATTTTAAAGAAACACCCGATAATCATGAACTATTGGAACGGTTGAAAAGAGCCGTTCTATTGAAAGCTGATATTGCCAAATTAGCTGTTATGCCACGCGATAAGGAAGATGTCTTTAGACTATTGGAGGTAACAAGAAAAGCGGATCAAGCAATACATATACCGGTCGTCACCATGTCCATGGGGGATATTGGCCGAATTAGCCGTATGGTTGGCTGGATTTATGGTTCGAAGATTACTTTCGGTTCGGGAGTCCACAGCTCCGCGCCTGGACAAATCCCTTTACATAAGTTAAGGCAATACATTAACCAGACGAAGCGATTAACGGGAGAAAGTGAATGACCGTAAAAATTGAAGCCGTCTCCCATTAAAGATGTAACTGGCGAATAAAGTTGTATAAATTTGTGCGTATAGCTGTCTAACATCGACGTACAAATTTTTTCGATGGGACGAAAGCGTAGCTACAGTCTCAGGATGAGCTAGTGCAGATCTTTTCGGTGGGACGAGCATTCACGCGCACTCAGCCCCAAGATGTTGCGCTTTTAGCCTGAGAGGACGCTTGCGCTTTTCTTTAGGAGAACAAGGTAGATTATATAAGGGTGGCTAAGCTACTTATGTGAAAGATCTATCAATCAGTTCTTATCGAAGTTCACATTTCTGTTGGCCCTTGCTTCATTAAAATTGGCAAAATTCTTTGCAAGACAGTACTCATCAGCGGTTTGTAGAAAGTTTATTTACGAAGCAAAAAAACAAATTAAATAATAGGGATCACTAGCGTTGCATAAATATGTTTAGATTATTCAGTAAATTACTCATTTCCCTTTAAGACAAAAAAGCAAATAGCCTAATAAAAGTGGCACTGTCCATTTGGTAAAATTATACATTTAATACTTGGATACAACGACAACATTTGTTTAAATTCAAGTAGGCGCCAAGCTTTTGAAACGCTGCGTCCATATATATGACGGTTTCCACAAGGCAGCCTTTAGCCAGCGGCTAATACGGAGCAATGATTTTTTGCTTTCTGTCTCTAATTGAATAAGTACATGCAGGCAATAAGTAATCAAAGCTATGTAAATTTGATTTTGTAATGCCGTTTCGCTCATGCCGTAAAAATGCTTGATTTCTACATGTTGTTTAAGCCACTTGAAAAATAACTGTCGGGTAAAGAACTGGCGCGGTATCTTGTTTGACCCGTTTCCAGCTCCTCCCCATAAGAACTGCTCGTGAGGTTTTCCCTCAAGCAGCTCACCCCGTAATCTTCATCAAAAGGGTTATGAGACCTATCAAATAGTAGACACTTTCATTGGTATCTCCCGGCATTTCCAAGGGGACGAACCTTCCAGTCCCAATAAAGCCCTAGTATGCCATAGAGGTACCCATTACTCCATCTCTGCCATCCGATGCTACGCTTTCTCCTTCGTTTTCTTCTTGTAAGCAGGGTTCTAATTTTCATCTCTGTGTAGTCACGTATTTCACTAAATGCACGGCTGGAGTTTCCAACTCGGAAGTAATTGACCCATCCGGCAAGAATTTGATTGATTTGCTTGACGATATCCTCCGCCGGTTTCGCTCCTCCGTTTTGGATGACTTCTCGAATTTTTGCTTTTAGTGCCGTGCGTGTTTTCTTTCTTGGTGTCATCATGATGAAATACCCTGTTCTTTTTCGGTTTGGAAGCCGCCTTAGGTCAAAACCTAGAAAGGCAAATGATTCCCCTTTGAGGACGTTGACCATCCGTGTTTTCTCCACGTTAAGTTCCACTCCCAAAGGTTCGAGGTTCTCCCAGAGTCGCTTGAGGGCTAAATCTGCCCATCCCCGTTTACTGGAATGACCGCTCACCGTAATCACTATATCATCGGCAAACCGATGATAGTTCACCGCCTCATAGTTGCCATCCGCTGTTTTACGTCGGATGGCATCAAACGCCCAGTCCACATCATTCAGATAGATATTTGCAGCTAATGGAGAAAATGGTCCGCCTTGCGGTACGCCGATTTTCCCTGTTACTTTTATTACCTGTTTTATAAGATGCATAACCTGTGGATCTTGGATGCGTTTTGCTATTTTCCCTAGCAATATATGATGCCTTATTGTATCGAAATAGCGAGACAGATCAACATCAATGACTGTCGTCATACGACGCAATACACTTCGTCGTACTTCTGCCAGCGCTTGATGCGGTGAACGGTTTGGGCGGAAACCGTACGAGTTTGGGCAAAAGTCTGTCTCAAAGATGGCTTCCATGATAAGTTTCAACGCGCCCTGTACTACACGGTCTCGGATAGTTGGGATTTGCAGTGTTCGCATCTTTCCGTTTGCCTTCGGGATGTCTACTTTCCGATTCGATTGCGGTTGGTACGTTCCTTCTTGGAGTTCTTCTTGAATGTTTTCCAAAAACGAGTCAACACCTTCATGTTCCACATCGTCAAAGCTCTGTCCG
>NZ_JBPYCR010000026.1:0-45374 GCF_051846915.1 Virgibacillus sp. W0181 | reverse complement strand
GAGGCTGCTGAAAAAGTTGGCTTTATTTAAAAAATAAAAAGGTGTAAGAAAAAAGGAGTAAATTTTCATGATTATGATCAGAAAATACTTCTTTTTTTCTATTTCACAGGTGTTTTATTCACCTATTTTTGATTTATTAACTTGGTGATCCTTTTCATATTAGCCACGAATACGGTGGCGGCTCCTTGAATTTTCATGCCAATCAGACCCGAGGAATTGGCTTTTACATACCCGTGTCTGTGTTTTAATTCGCTGTTTTTAGCTTCAATTTTATAACGCTCTTTCGCTAATCGTTTGAATGCTTCTGTTTCTTGGAATGCCTCCTGAGCAATATGTTCAGTCGATTTAATTGTTACCGAATAGGTTTTTGTTTTTGCTCCATTTTTGTAACAACCATCACGCAGTGGACATACCTTACACTTTTCTACATCAAAATAATATTTTAACTGCGTATTTTTTGATGAATCATCTTTTCTTTTTTTGACTGATTTTTTTACCGCTAAATGCCCTGCTGGGCATACATACATATTTGCGTCTTTATTAAATTCGAATTCCTTTCCTCTTTCACGCTTTCCATTCGTAATAACAGGGTGTAAGCGGGAAATAAATTGTTTTTCTCTTTTTTTCATATATTTTAGATTATCTTTACCCGAATAGGCAGTATCTCCAATCACCGTATCCACTGTCATGCCATTTTTCTCGCTAGTCTCCACTAATTCCTTTAGATATTTTGTATCACTTTTTTCACCTGAAGTAACTACCGCTGCCGTAATGATACGTTCATCGGACATTGCGATATGCGTTTTATAACCTAAAAATGAATAATCAGTCGCTTTATAGCCTTTTCGAGCATCGGGATCTCCACCGTAATTCGCTTCTTCTTGAATATCATCTATGATTTCCTTTACCATATTGATTTTTTCTTTAACGACCGGCAATTGTTTTAATGGTTCCTCTTTTTCTATGACATCGATTACGGTATTCGTATACGCCAGTTCCTCTTCCAGCGAATTAGTAGTTGGCTTGGCTGGGAACTTTCCTTTAATGGATGCCTGGTGTTTATAGACCGTCTTACGCAATAATTTAGATTTTTCTTGGACATATTCTTTAGCCATTTTCGCATGGAAACGGGATGTCGTATGCGTGGCGTCTACAATAATCGTATTACTCGCCAACACCTCATGTTGCAGGGCTAACTCAACCGTCTTATCCACAAGCAGATCCATTAAGTTTTTATCCTTCAAACGTAGTCTGCGGAATTTGGTTAGAGAGCTTGAGTGGATGACAGAAGCTTCCGGAACGAGATCCAAAAAATATTTAAAAGACAAGTCATACCTAGCGCGCTCTACTAAGTCTGCATCCGACAAATCATAGATTTGTTTCAGAAGAAGATACTTAAACATTCGAACAGGCGGCTCGGCATTTCTTCCATTATCTAAACAGTATTTGTCTTTTAGCTCCTCTTCAATAAAGCTGAAATCCACTAACTCTTTCATTTGACGAAGGAAGTTATCTTTCGGAATCAACATATCGTAAAGTTCGTCGTGTGCGCTTAATGGTAATGACGGTTGTCGTTCTAACATTGGAAATCCCCACTTTTAAATATAATAAGTCTATTATAAACTACTTTCCGGATTGTGAGCTATTTTATAAGGACTTTTTCAGCAGCCTCGAGAGCGAGGCCGCTGAGACCCTGCAGGCGTAGCGACGAAGCGGCTCAGCGCTCGCCCACGGCAAAGAAGACACCGTGAATGCGAATGCATGAACGGATGTCGCACTTGTGCCCTGCGGGTGAAAGCGCAGTGTATTTCCGTAGCGGTAAGACAACTGCTATCTACTACTACGTATAAAGCCGTTGAAAGTAACGGGATAAACCTTCCATCCTGCAAGATTTTTCCTTTAAAATAGAACGTCTTTTTAGTTTACATTCCTCTCACATACCGTTTCCCCCATGCTTTTCCTTCCATTAATGTAATATATCGAGCTTAAATAATACCCACTTTCTCGCCATTATTGTTAAAATGGATCAAGAACATATTAAATAAGGTGATTTTTCATGCAACCTTTCACTAAGCAAGTTCTGCAAATCATTCAACAAATTCCTAAAGGTAAAGTAATGACATATGGACAAATTGCTCAATATGCCGGTAGTCCTCGTGGCGCAAGACAAGTAGCGCGCATCTTGCACTCTATGAGTACAAAACATCACTTACCTTGGCATAGGGTCGTTAATGCACAAGGAAAAATCGTTATTAAGGATGAAGAGACTGCGTTAAATCAGCTCATGCAGCTGGAAGCAGAAGGGGTATATGTAAAAGCGGGGATGTATGTAGATTTAGAAAAATATCGTTTTAAACGGGACATCGTTCCGATGGAAGAGCAGGATCGAACATTGTAACTATATGTACATTATCGTATAGTAGATAGGATCATTCAAAAGGATGTGAGCATCATTGCAAACACGACTTAAACAAGCTGGTATTGGATTTTATTTATCCGGCTTATTAATTCTCACATCAGGAATTGCTTTATCAATTATAGCCACACTCGGCACTTCTCCATTTGATGCATTACTTGTTGGGCTACATAGAACATTTGGATTAACGGTAGGAAGCTGGGAGATTGTTGTGGGTGGTACAATGGTCTTTTGCAATGCAATTGCTGAAAGAAAAAGACCTGAATATTTTGCGTTGATTACTTCAATCATTACTGGAATCGGAATTGATTTTTGGTTATTTGTCATCCGTCACATATTCATTCCTGAGACATGGGTTGGCTATTGGTTGCTCTTGATTTTAAGTTTGTTGCTTTGCGGATTGGGAATTGCCATTTATCTACAATCGAGGATTGCACCAAATCCGACAGATCGTTCTATGCTTATCGTATCCAAACTAACCGGATTTAACTTAACCTATTCCCGGGCACTCGTTAATGGTGTACTTGTTATTATCGCATTTCAATTCAATGGAGCGATTGGTATTGGAACACTAGTGATTGCTATTTTATCAGGTTCATTTATTAGTATATTCTTTCCCTTTTTTCAAAAATTAAGAGAAAGTTCGTCGATTAAGCAAAAGCGCAAGCGACTTGCCTAGAATATATCAAGTACACATTTTATAATTTCGCTCTTCCAATAAAGTGAAACTTCATTCAGGGGAGGTTTCCTTCTCTCCTCCACTGAATGTTAGTCATAAAAGTCTTTAAAAAGTTAACACATGATAAAAAAACAGCCTTCCTGGGAAACCAACCGTTTCAATAGAAAACTGCTCTTTTATTTTTACTACTTTGTCAAACACTACTTTTTAACCTATGACACTCAGCCACTCACGTACGTTTTAAATCCTTCCAGCGCTTCATCTAAGTCATCAGCTGTTAATGGATTTACAAGTTTCAAGTTGTAGCTACCATATGCTAGATGAGCCACTTCTTCAATTACTTCTGCCCGTCGATAAGCGTCAGCCAATGTTTCTCCTACTGCTACTACTCCATGATTAGCAAGAAGAATACCGTTGCACTTTTCTTTTGCAATTGTTTCAACAGCATATTGGGCCAGTTTTTCAGATCCATATCTGGCATAAGGGGCTACTGGAACTTCCCGCCCAACGTCTGCAATCGTGTAATGAACAGGGGGAATTGGCAAATTAGCACAAGCGAAAATAGTAGCGTAAGTGGAATGCGTATGCACAATTGCTCCGATACTTTCATCTTTTTCATATATATAACGATGCATCGAAGTCTCAGATGAGGGATTTCGGTGTCCCTTCACAATTTCCCCACTATGCACATTTACTTCCAGTAGATCATCCAATTCCATTTCATCATAGGGAAGAGCAGAAGGGGTTATAAACATACTATCTTCTTTTCTTACGCTGACATTTCCTGTTGTTCCGACTGTCAAGCCACTCTTTGAACTCATTTTAGCGTATTTTAATAATTCTTTTCTCATTTTAAGTCTCCTTTATTTCGTAAAAGCTCAGTGTTATATACCTGCTATCTTTAAAACGAAAATAGCGGTGAACAAAATCGTGATGATGATAAACGGAAAAGTTAAATCGTTATATTTTCTCAAAGCAAGCTTCACAACCGCATAAGCAATGAACCCAAATGCCATTCCATCTGCAATACTGTACGTAAAAGGTATCATGACGATGATCAAAATAGCAGGCAACGCTTCAGATATGTCCCCTAATGGAATATCAACAATCCTTTGCGCCATAATGACTCCAACAATAATAAGTATGGCACTTATAGCCGCATCGGGGATCATTGTAATCCACGGGACAATAAAAATAGTTAATAAAAACAAGATGCTAGCTGTAAATGCAGCAATTTTTGTTTTCCCTCCAGAAGCAATGACAGCCGCATTTTCCGCCGCAGAAACAGTCGGTGATGTTCCCAGAAACGCACATGTCAAGGCAGAAACAGCAGTTGCCTGATAAGCTTTTGGATAGTGAGCAGATTGATCAAGCATATACAGTTGCCCATGGATAAGACCCATATTTTCGAATACGAGTACCATTGTGAGCGGAAAAACAGCCAGCCAAAAAGAAAATGTTGCGATAGTGGAAAATGAAGGCATAAAAAAAACATGTTCCAACTGAAGTGCTGTTCCACCTCCGCCCGTCTCTAAGATACCAAAAACATATGCAAGCACTGTCCCGGCAATCATCGTTATTAAAAAGTTAGCAGGGATATTTTTAATAAACAAATAGATCGCAATAAATAACGTTATTAAACTTACAATAACTTCTGGCGATGTAAAATCGCCTAGTGCGATTAACGTTTGCTCTCCTCGTACGACAAGCCCGCTTTTTTCCAATCCGATTAAAATTAAAAAACAGCCTAATCCTGCAGTAATAGCATGCTTCAATGAATCTGAAATGGCATTTTTTAATCGTTCACTTAAGGGAGTAAAAGCGACGGTTATAAATAAAAGTGCCGATACAAAAACAACTGCCAACCCTTCCTCAAAAGTGAGTCCGAATTCTTTGATAAACGAAAATACGAACAATGCATTAATGCCCATACCAGGGATTAATAATAACGGAAGTTTTACATAGACTCCCATCAAAAGCGTCCCTGCAAAACAAGCCAGGATTGTCGCTGTCATACCCTTTTCCAACGTAATACCCGCTTCGCTTAATATCGATCCATTTACGATAACAATATATACCGTTGTTAAATAACCAATGAATCCTGCCATTAGGTCCGTTTGCCATGTCCTTTTCACTACGGATGTTTTTTTCATTTTGTCCAAAGACATGTTATTCCCGCCGTTCTCTATTTATATCGTCGACTGTTCATCCTAATCTATGTGATACAGGCGATACATACTTTTTTTACCCACGTTTCTAACTAAGTAACTTTTTTTGAATCTTATCGATTTGCCACATTACTTCTTCCTCATCGATTGTTAGCAATTCGCCTTTTTCATATAAAATTTGCCCATCAACAATTGTACATGCCACATCTTCGGCTTTCACAGCATAAACGAGATGTGAAACAACTTCATTAACTGGTGACACATGGGTTTTCTGTAAATTCACAAGTGTAATATCTGCTTTCTTACCCACTTCAATCGTTCCAATCTCTTTTTCTAACCCTACCGCTTTTGCACCGTTGGAAGTAGCCATGTCTAACGTTTCGTATGCGGTGAGAGAAGTGGGATCTTCCGTGGAAACCTTTTGTAGTAAGCTGGCAAACCGCATTTCTTCAAACATATCCAGTACGTTGTTACTTGCTGAACCATCCGTTGCTAGACCGACAGTAACGCCTTCTTTTAATAGCGTCGCTATCGGTGCAATTCCACTGGCAAGCTTCATATTGCTTTTCGGATTATGAATGATTCCAACCTTACTTTTTCTCAATATTTCAATATCCTCATCCGATAAGTACACGCCATGTGCTGCAATCACGTGACGGGTAAACAACCCTAGCTCTTCCATTAATCCGATCGGTGAGTTATTGTATTTTTCCTTAATTATATTGATTTCATCCCGGGTTTCCGCCAAATGGGTGTGAATCCCAACTTCCAGCTGCTCCGCCTGTTTAATAATTTTTTTAATCGTGTCGGGTGAACACGTGTAAGGAGCATGGGGGGATAGCATCGTTTGAATACGTCCACTGGCAGAATTATGCCGATTTTCAACGAGCGAAACAGATGATGCAAGTTGCTCGTCCACTGCGATCTTTCCTTCAATAATCCCCTGGGCTAAAATTGCACGCAAACCGGACTGCTCGACTCCAGAAGCAATTCGTTCCATGCCAAAATACATATCAGCAAACGTTGTCGTACCAGATTTAATCATCTCCGCCATACTAAGCATGGAAGCCCAATACATATCTTCATGGGTCATTCGGTCTTCCACAGCCCATATATTTTCAAGCCATTCCATAAGCGGAAGATCATCGGCATACCCGCGTAACAAGCTCATCGGTGTATGGGTATGTGCGTTAATTAAACCAGGTATGGCTACCATTCCAGCTCCATCGATAATTTTGTCAGCCTGCTCATATGGTGTTGGATACGCTCCTTCACCAACAGCTGCAATTCTTCCCGATTTGATATAAATAAAGCCATGCTGGATAAAATCCGTTTCCTTTGTCATTGGAGAAAGGCTTATATTTTTAATTAACATTGTTGGTTCCAAACTCAAAGGACCACATCCTATCTACCTTCTTCTAATTACATGAAACTGCAGTAAATCTGCATTGATATAGCTTTTTCCGTAGTATAATGGGACATCATTTTCGTAGTAAACTTGCTCTAGTACCTGCAGTGCTTCACCTGTATTAACATGCAATTTTCCGGCAATTTCTGGTGTTGCATTTTCAGCAAAAATGGTACAGTGCGAATGCGTAATGGTGGTCTTTTTTTCTTCTTCCAAATATTTAAAAATAGATTCCTTTTCAGCACTGGTTGTAAATGCTCGATCCAAAACGCTAGTAGACCCAATAACGATATCAAAAGCAAACGGGATCGAATCAGTCGTTCGTACCCTTTCAAATCGAATGATTTGTTCGTTCATTTTTAATTGTAAATGCTTTTGAATCTCCTCTGTTACCGTAATTTTCTGTACCATCGCTTCAGTAGTACCGGGCTTCAAGCCATGTCGTTCAATAAAAGTGGTCATACTATCCAATTTTTCCAAACCAGCCATCAGCTTTGGATTCATGTGTCGGACAAACGTTCCGACTCCGTGTCGACGGTCAATGTAACCATCAAGCTCCAGCCGTTGCAAAGACTCCCTTAATACTGCTCGACTTACGTTCAGTCTTGTCGCCAGTTCTTTTTCCGAGGCAAGCTTTTCTCCGACTTTCCATGTCCCATCCTGAATAGATGTAAGCAGTTTTTCGTAAATTATATCCGGAAGTGATGGATTTTTCTTTACTTTTATCAATCATACTTCCCCCCGCTCGCCGACACCTCTTATGTTTTCCCGATTACGACTACTTTTTATTCGTGAAAATGAGAGGAACGGCGCATTTCTTTTTCTTAATCAAGTGGTGTGGCGCAGCCTGTTGACAGTTAACCTTTTTCCATCCGTATATGATCTTTAATGTTGCGTGCCGCGAAAACACCTTTATACGTCACTATGGCGTCAACAAAATTCGGAGTCACAATATCAAACGAAGGATATAACCCACGAATCCCTTCAATTGCCGTCCGGACACCTCTTGCATAAAAAACTTCTTCTTCATCGCGGAACTCAATCTCAATCTGATCAATATGTGGTGAGTTTTCATCCGGCCCTTCGTAACCTAATACGTAAAAAGGGATATTGTGATGCTGGGCAACAACTGCATATTGATACGTGCCGATCTTATTACATACATGCCCTTCAAGTGTGATTTTGTCAGAAGCTGTCACAAGCTTATTAATCATTCCTTGTTCCATTAAAAAGCCGGGCATATTATCAGTAACGAGCGTTACTTTAGTACCGGTTTCCTTAATGGAATGAGCAGTTAACCTAGCCCCTTGCAGATACGGTCGCGTTTCTGTACAAAACATCTCAATTTCTTTTCCTTGTTTTTTGGCCTCTAACAGCATATGAATTAACGCAGAATCAGCAAAACAATGCGTTAACACTTTATCCCCGTCTTCCAGTAAATCAGCCGTATTTTTTCCGCATTGGATAGCGATTTGGTCGGCCCGCTCCGTCTCATGATCCATTAATTCCAGAACAGCTTGAGCCACTTCTTTGCTGTTTTTATCTTCTTTTACTTCCGCTTTCGCTTTTTGCAAACATAAATCAAGGATTACTTTTAACCGTTGCCCTGTAGGACGTGTCGCCAATAAACGATCATATACTTTTTCTGCGTACTGATCCAACTCTTCTCCTTTAAGCGATCCCTTCTGTTCAAGCCCAATAACAAATCCATACCCTGCAGCAATCGCAATCACGATCGCTCCTTGAATTGTCATATCCTCAATTGCAACTGCCACATCTTCATACGTGTTGCATGTTTCATATTTCGTTTCTTCCGGATACAAGCGTCGATTTAATAAAATAACCTTTCCTTCTTCATATTTTGCTGTATTATTTAAATAGGCAAGCATTGGTTCTGATTTGTTATCTTTTACAGTCATTTATAACGTCCTCCGTAGTTAAATTTTTTCTTTTGCTTCGGGTTCTAATTTTCTATACAAAAAACATTCCGGCAATAGAACCGCTTAGCATAGAAGCTAGCGCCCCAGCAATAACACTTTTGAATGATAACTTCATAAACAACGGTCGTCTTTCCGGGTTTAAACTGCTTAGAGTACTTGACAACGTAGCCATAGAAGTAAAATTCGCAAATCCACATAACGCAAACGTAATGATCATTTGGCTCTTTGCACTCAATTGATCGATTCCATCAACAAAATTTATAAAAGCAATAAACTCCGTCAATACAATTTTTTCCCCTAGCAGCGAGCCGGCAAAAACGGCATCCTGCCAAGGAATACCAATCGCAAATGCCAATGGCGAAATAATGTACCCCAACAACTGCTGCAAACTTGTTTCAAATCCAAACCAGCCACTAACATAGCCAATAAAACCATTGACCATGTAGATTAATGCGACAAAAGCAATCAATGTTGCACCAACAATTAACGCAATTTGCAACCCATTTCCGGCGCCTTTTGAAGCGGCATCAATCACATTTGATGACTCATTCTCTTTAGAAATTTCAATACTTTCGTCTTCTTCCACTTTTTCTGTTTCCGGATGAAAAAGCTTCGCAATGATTAATCCAGATGGTGCCGCCATAAAACTGGCTACAAGCAAATATTCGAGCTTTACTCCAAGCAGCGAATAAGCCGCCAGCATTGTACCCGCAACGGAAGCAAGTCCGACAGTCATGACTGCAAAAATTTCCGATACGGTCATCCGTGGAAGATATGGTTTTACGACTAATGGCGACTCTGTTTGGCCAAGAAATATATTTGCTGCTGCTACCACAGATTCTCTTTTTGTTGACGTAAATAGTTTGGAAAATAACCCACCGACATATTTAAAAATCAGAGGCATAATATTCAAGTAATATAAAATGGCGATAAGTGAGGCAAAGAAAATAATCATCGGCAATACGTTAAACGCCACAACGAAAGATATACCTGATTCTTCCGTGTACAGGCCACCAAAAACAAAGTCAATCCCTTCGTTAGCGTAGCCGATAATAACATTCACAAAATCAGATATTCCTTTTAAAATTGTTGTACCAATTTTTGTGCTTAAAACAAACCAAGCAAATAGAATTTCGAATAAAAGCGCACTTCCGATTAACCGCGGGCTTACTTTTCTTTTGTTTTTTGAAAATACAAACGCAAGTCCACAAATGACAACAACACCAAACAGTCCCCATATAACATTTATTAAGCTCATCATTTCCCTCCATATGCTTCTTTTTTCATACAGTTGAATATTTTAAACGCTTTTTTCCGTCGGGTCATTAATCCTTTTTAAATAATTAACGATTATTTCTGTTGATTCATTGCGTGAAAAGCTTCCAATGCAATGTATATTTCATCTTCCACTGCTTGTGCGACGTAATCCTTATGTGGGTTATAATCGTCCATATCAGCGTATGCATATCCGTCCAATGCAACAATACCGCCTGCTTGAACACCGCGTAATTTGGCAATCGTATATAATGCAGCAATTTCCATCTCCGCACCAAGCGCACCTGAATCTTTAAACAATTTGTGTGGAAACGCAACCGGCCCGGCATAAAAAGCGTCTAACGTGACAATCATTCCTGTTCCAAATGTGACTTCTCGCTCTTCGGCAGCATCATGCAACGCTTGTACAATCCGAAAATCAGCGACTGCCGGAACACCGTCCGGTACCATCTGCTTTGTAAGCCCATCTGCACGAACAGCAGAATCTGCAATAATTAAACTTCCAGGAGGGAGATCTCTTGTATAGGAGCCCGCAGTACCAACCCGAATAATCTTTTTCGCACCTGCTTTGATTAATTCTTCAAAACTAACAGCTGCCCCTGGAGCACCTACACCATGACTGGAAACCGTTACTTCTGTTCCTTTATATTCCCCATTAAACGTTCGGTATTCTCTTGAGTAAGCAATTTCTTCAACATTTTCCAACTTTCCAGCAATCATTTCTGCCCGAAACGGATCACCACAAACAATGACAAATGGGGAAATCCCATTGACTGGTATTCTAGTTGTCGGCATTCTTTCAAGATTCTCATTCATCGATTTGCCACCTCTCCATTTTTACGTTATTTTTCTTCATAACATTTTTCACTATAATATTTATGGTATAATCATAATAGAGGTATGACCTCTTCATAACATCCATCATTTTACGCTGATCAATTGAAAAACGTCAACATTTTTCGATCATTTTTGCGAAAGAATATTTCTATTGTGAAATTAATGTGTTACTTCTAAACTACATCCATTTAAAGTGTCTCCACTTATGCACTTTTAACTCAAAGATACAGTTAAACTTCATTCGTCGAGAGTGCCTTTCCTCCCAATGATAAGGGAAAAATCTTATGCAAAAACAATTTATATCCTCCATATCATTTTATAAGTTTATTGACATTCCTCTCATGAAAGGGGTAGTAAAAAATGCGATGTGTTCACGCTTTTTTGGGAGTCTTGTTGCTTATCCTTATATCGGCTTGCGATCAAACGAACGATTCACCGGAGAACTTTTCAATTGAATCAAAAGCAAACGAAGTACTAACTGAAGCTGAAGTAACTAAGGAACAATTTTCTGTATTCTCCAAAACAAATAACCCAAACACGAATCTCGATTACGATGAAAATAACTTAGAAAAAATCTACTTTGCTGGTGGCTGCTTTTGGGGAGTAGAAGCATATTTTGAACGTATTTATGGTGTTTATGACGTAACGTCCGGTTATGCAAATGGAACAGGTGAAAATCCTACCTACGAAGATGTTATAAAAGGAGATGAAGGCTTTGCCGAGACCGTCGAAGTCCTCTATGACCCGGAACGAATTTCTCTTGATGAATTATTGACGTATTTCTTCAAAGTAATTGATCCAACTATGCTCAATCAACAAGGTAATGACATAGGCATCCAGTATCGAACAGGGATTTACTATCAACATGATTCAGACGCTTCCCTTATTGAAACGGCGGTAGAAAAAGAACAGAAATCTTATGATGAAAAAATTGTTACGGAAGTTTTACCCGAACAGAGGTAAGAAGTCGTGTGGGTGACATCCATTTAGGACACGTATTCGACGATGGTCCAAAAGACGAGGGTGGTAAAAGATATTGTATCAACAGTGCATCCATTGAATTTATCCATGTAGATGACATGAAGGAAAAAGGCTACGGGCATTTAGTTAATGTGGTTGAATAAATCGCATAGAAGAGGCCAGCAGGAGGGCAATTCCCTTTGCTGGCTTTTTCTTGTTTCATTTAGATCCATAGAAATTATCTGTGTCTAGCCTTGGTGTTCCGTCCGCTACCTTTTGCAGCACTACTGGTAATAATGTGGCGTAATCACTGGCAGTCATGCTCGCCTCACTATATTGTTCAGCCCATATTTCTGCACAAAGTCCATGGATATAAACAGCATTCGCTACCGCCTCACGCCAATTTTCATGCGTCGAAAGCAAGCTAACAAGCATACCAGTAAGCACATCACCACTTCCACCCTTTGCCAATCCGCTATTTCCTGTTGGATTAATGAAAACCTCCCCATCCGGATAGGCAATCACACTATTCCTCCCTTTTAAAACGATCGTTACCTCGTTTTCCATTGCAAATTTTCGAGCTAACTCGATACGGTTCGCTTGTATATCCTTAACAGAATCACCCGTCAACCGACTAAACTCCCCTGGATGTGGAGTAAGAATCGTAGGTATAGACTTATTTGGTCGACCCCAATTGCGAAGCGGCATAATTGCCCCCGCGTCAATTACAAGCGGTAGGTGCGTGTTTTTCAGTAATTCCTCTAAAACAATCCGGGTTTTATCCAGATCAGCAAGCCCTGGCCCAATCCCGATCGCACTCGTTTTAGGATCGATTTTTTCAGCTTTCAAATTACTCAAATCATTCATCATAAAAGTTGCCTCGGGTACATGTTGGACAATGGCAGAGGCAGCAAATCTTGATGTGGCCATCGTTAATTTTCCAACACCGGAACGGATGGCGCCTATTGCACATAATACAGCACTCCCCGGCATATCATCACTTCCCGCAATAACGAGCCCAGTACCATACGTCCCTTTATGTGCAGAACGGTCTCTTTTAGGAAAAGTAGCCCACACCATTTCCTTTGTCAACATCTGCACACTGCTTTGAGAATGCTTCAAACCAATATCAATTAAATTTACATGTCCGTAAAAATCGCTTGAAGGTAATAAAAATGCAGACGGTTTGACGCCATGCAAACAAAACGTTATATCCGCTTGAAACGCTTCTGCTGTTTCCCCGTGATCGGCTTTTACACCTGTTGGTAAATCAATTGCTATTTTTATTGCATGATGATTATTGCTCCATTGGATAATTTCTGCCAGATCCTTACGCAACGGAAGGGTAGTACCAATTCCAAGTAAACAATCAATAATGACGTCATACGATTGATTACGGTCAAAAGACGTTACAGCATACCCTTGTTCCTTATAGAAGACTTTGTGCTGCCTTGCCACTTCACTTGTCGGTTCACCAACTGGAAAAACAAGTGAAACATCGTATCCAAATTGGCTTAAATATCTAGCAAGCACAATTCCGTCCCCACCGTTATTACCTTTCCCAGCAAGGATGAGAATCTTGTCTGATTTTTTTATGTGATATTTAATTTCACCAAATAGCCCTTTTCCGGCGTTTTCCATTAGCGTCATCAAAGATAACCCTTGTTCCTTCGCGAGTTTATCTGCTTGTCTAATGTCTTCCTCTATATAAATATACATAAAATCCCCTTTATTGACTGTGGAAATTAATTATTCGTTATTATAACATTGATTACAACTCGCCCTAAAAGAATTCATCGGCAAAATTAAAAGCGCCTGGATAAAAACCATATTTTATCCAGGCAAGCTATCCGTTCCTATCAAATCCTTTTTAATGGTCTATATAGCTTTAAAAGAGTTATACCGTTTCCAGAATGCCCGGCTTCTTTCCTTCCATCGGATTTGTTTGCTCAAATGCATAACCCGCGTTTAGGATTCTACCTTCCTTAAATGCTGGACCTATTAACTGCATTCCAACCGGCAATCCTTGATCAAGCCCACATGGAACTGTCAATGCCGGGAGTCCCGTCAAGTTTAAAGGGCCCATGAAACGGATGATATTGTCAATTAAATCTACTTTCTCTCCATTTAAGTCGGCAAAATCATCCCCAATATCATTTGGCAATACAGGCAATGTTGGTGCAACGAGAATATCCACTTGCTCAAATGCTTTTTGGAAATCCTGTTTCAACTGTCTTCTCACTTGCTGCGCCTGAAGATAATCCACTGCTGATGGAAGCTCCCCTAATTCGAACAACATGCGAATATCGTTTCCAAAATCGTCCGGTCTCTTCAACATATCACTATGATGGATTGTAGAGGCTTCCGATAATGACGTGACAAGTTCAGCCCACTCTGCATACTGAAGAGTTGGAATTTTAACTTCCTGCACTTTTGCTCCTTGATCAACCAGTTTTTGAACACCTGCACGTACTAACTTATTAATACCGGAATCAACCCGATTGAAGAAGTAATCTTCATTCACACCTATAACCAGATCTTTTACATCACCTGTTACTTGATCCATATAGTTATCGACGGGCACATTTACCGTTGTCGGATCATTTTTATCAAATCCGGCAATTACTTGAAGTAATCCCGCGGCATCTTTCACGGTCTTTGTCATCGGCCCCACATGGTCAAGCGTCCAAGCCAGCGGATATACACCATATTTACTAACTCGTCCAAACGTTTGTTTCAAGCCAACAATACCATTAGCAGACGAAGGTATTCGAATGGAACCAGCCGTATCGGTACCCAACGTCGCGGCTGTTGCATTGGCAGCAACAGCTGCACCGGAACCACCGCTTGAACCGCCCGGGATTTTTTCCAAATTCCATGGATTTCGTACAGCTCCGTAATGCGGATTATTATTTGTTATACCCCACGCGTATTCATGCATGCTTAATTTACCTGTAAAAACAATTCCTGCTTCTTTCATCTTTTTAATAACGCCTGCATCATAGTCGGATACAAAATCCTTATGAATTTTTGAAGACATGGTCGTTACTTTATCCTTCATGTATATATTGTCTTTAACAGCCATAGGAATACCGTGATACATGCCTCGGTAATTTCCACTACTTATTTCGTCTTCCGCTTTTCTTGCTTCTTTCATTGCGTCCTCTTTGTAGATTGCCATATAGGAGTTAATCTTTTCCTGAGTTGCTTCAGCTTGGTCTATAACCGCTTTTGTAAGTTCTACCGGAGAAATGGTTTTATTCTCAATGAGTGGTGCCAATTCTTCAACGGATTTCGTTGTTAAATCTTTACTCAACATGATCACCTCCCGGTATATTACGTAAGCTTATGTCTGCATCATCTATGTTTGCATGTTCCAGGTTTCCTCTTAATTCCTGCATCCCTTTCCATCGCTTATCGAGGATTTCTAAATGTTCTTCTCTTGGCTTAATTCCTTTGTTCTCCAGCAATTGTTTTACTGTAAGAGACAAATTAAAAGCCCTCCTTTGAAAATAATATTTATCTTCATAGGCTATTGCCTAGAGATAGCAATAAGATAGATACATCAAAAAGAATAAATCGTAAACTTAAAAATATGTATAAAAAAGAAAAAGAAATTCTATTAACCTCAAAACATTAATCTTTTAATAAGATAAAAAAATCTTTGGTGTCTGCCAGATAATATGTATATGCCTGTCCTTTTAAAACACACTTTGTAACCGCTTACCTTTGCCATCCATCTCTACTGTAACATGCAGGAAAATTGTTATCAATCAAATCGAAATAGTCTGTATTTATTTCATATCCCTTAAGGAAGTAGAAGGTTATGTATCAGAAGGGAATAACGCAACTTAATTTGTTTCAGTACCGTTCGTTAAACAATCCTTGAACTATTATTTAAAAAAGTTTCTAAATAGAGTATTACTACTTTATCAAATCTTTCGAAGTAGTGTTCACATTTTTATAAAGGTGCCCTAACAGACTCAAAAACACAAAAGTCCAGGCGCAGAGTGCAATATATACCATGATGTTGGGTATCACAGTTAACTGTGGTAATTCTAATGCTTTGGCCAACTGGAAAGTACTCGTTGTATACATTGCAAGGGGAAAACCATCCCCCATAATTGTGGGTCATATGAGAGTGGATACCGATTAAATAAATGCCTCCATATCATAAGAATGAACAAAAGTGGTATCCACCAAGTCCCTGTTACCCAGAAAAATAGAGTAAACCCTTTTAAAAACGGTGTAATCTCTTCCAATAAAAGCCAACTTTCAGCATGAAGAATTAAAGTAGAACCAGCTAATGTGGTAATGGCAACAGCACCCATGTTAATCCAATATGGAGGTGTAAGGGCTGCAAACTCTAATTTTAAAAATGTAAACCGGTAAAATATAAGCGTGATAATGTTCAAATAAAGCATACAGCCAAGAAAATACATGCATAACGCTGTAAATAAAATCACAATTTGTCCCTTTTCAATGTAAGGAATTAAAAGCGTCCCAAGTATAGAAATAGACTGAGTCGCAACCGCCGCAATTAACCATGCACCGTTAATCCCTTCAGCTATGGAGGGTTTATCCTTTCTAACCGTAACAGCTGTAAAGAAGGTGTACATAATAAGTAGCCACAATATAATGGCCAGCCCCCATAAAAAAGCAGCAATAGAATACACTTCTGCAACGATAATAAGTTGGCTTCCGAAAACACATGTCCCAGCCACGAATGTAAAAAAACCTGGCCCAAGTGTATGACTAGTTAAATCTTCAACCATAATTGGAAAAAAGAATATACTACGAAAGATAGTAATAATCCACAAAATAATATAAGCAAATATATTAACGTATAACAAAACGGTAGAGAGTAGAATGATGTCTAGGAGATGGGCGCCTATAGACAATGCTCCCGTGGCCATTACAAGAGCAAAATAACCTGGAAAAAAGTTCTTAAGATTATACTTTAAAAAACGTAACACAAACTCAACTCCTAATATTGTTAATATCGCATATAATCATTTTACAATACATTTAGTTATTGTGATACGAGCAATATATTATTTGGTAAACATTAAATTCACACTGTAAATATACAGTTATCGATAAATAAATACGCAATAAAACAGAGTTACATATGAGATTTCCCTATTTGTTCTTAGCTCCTGCCATGATGTTTTTAATTATGCAACGAACTGCAAGTATAAAAGCTATTAAAGCCACTATTTAAATAGCAATCGATTTCTGGGTGTAATATGAAGATCCTATTACAAATATTACAGTTGTATTTAAATTCTGATTTATAATATATTTTTTCTCAGTCCAATGGTAAAATGTATACGAATACATATGAGGAGTTTTGAAGATGAAGATCATGCTGCGAAAGTTATTTGTATCAATTGCCGCGGTCGTGACGCTTGGAATGTACACACCGCCCATACAAGTGAATACAAATACAGATTCTGAAACTGATGCGAAAAACAAAGAATCTGTTCCTTCTGCTTCAGCTGAAGATGAGTCATCTTCTTTTTTCACTACGGAAATAGAACAAGCCTCATTTATAGCAACACTCCCGCAGTATGAAGAAAACGTGACTACTGTATTAATTGATGAACTGATGACAACAGCGAAAGCACAGACCATACTGAAAATGGGTCCAAAAATTACGAGTCAAGTAGAAAGTGAATTTAATGAACTGATTTTGCCTATGATGGAGGAAGTTATCACGACAGTTATACAAAATTCTGAGGTTCAACAAGACTCTACCCCCTCCTATGCCATTACTGAACAGCCGACGAGAGGACTCGGTGAACGAATCTTTAACCTGTATGACGAACGCCGCGAGGAGGACATCGCATTGTTTCATGTCCGGCGTGATCACCGCCCGCTAGAAGGATACTGGTTTAATTTTCATTATCACTTAAATGATGACAATTTTGAAAAGCACCATCACCTAGGAGATATATACTGGGATAAAAACATTCCACCTAAATGGATGGCTTAGTCAAGTACACTGATAATCATTTGAAAGTATAAAAAGAACGGAGTAGATAAAATGAAATACTTTGCAGCATTTTTAGCGTTAAAAGACGAAGAGAAAAGTAGAAAATACCGCCCGGAACACCTTGATTTTCTAGCTAAAATGAGAGCAGAAAAAAAAGTGTTCATGAATGGTCGATTTACAGATGGATCAGGTGGACTTGTTATTTATAGTGGGGAATCGTACGCACAAGTAGAGAAATGGGTACAGGAAGATCCTTATATTATTCATGGAGCAAGAGATTACACACTTCGTGAGTGGGATATGATGACAGACATTGAATTTGAACAGGGATGAAGTGAAATTTCATTCAGTCGAGGTTATTACAGCCCCCTTAATGAGGGTTAAAAGAAACTCTTTGTAAGATGACACCCAAAGGATCGGCATCACCCGATCTTTTTTGTTTATGTGAAAAATGTTATCTATATAGCACTTAGCAAAATATACAGTTCTAATAAGAAAGACGATGCATATAGTAGTCAGTGTGGATATTTTAATATCAAGGAGGGAATTGCCATCCCCAGTGGAATTCATCATGTAAATCTCGCTACCCCGATTGAAAATGTCTGGACCTTTATTAGTGATATGAATCAATGGGCTCCGTTAGTGCCTGGATACATAGAACACACTATTGTAACTGACCGACAATCTATATGGACGTTTACTGGAGAAGTAGGAGTTGTTCAAAAGACAATTCAACTTGAGGTCAACATTAAAAAATGGCAAAAGCCAACTAGCATAACATTTGAATTAAAAGGGTTAAATGAAAATGTGAAAGGGCACGGGTATTTCAATGCACAGGAAATCGATTGGAATCATACAAACATTACCGGTTTTCTTAACCTTTCGGCAAAGGGCATGTTGGGTCCAATGGTTAATTCTATACTAAGATCATACGTCCCGAAAACGACAGTCCAATTGACGGAAGCAGTTGTGCTTAAAATGAAACAAAGTCAACCTGTTCCGCTGTAAATTGTTAAAACAAGAATACTGAATTGAAAAAGGAGCCACCTATATTTATATTAGGTAGCTCCATTCCTTTATTTTAAGAAATACAACCTTATATAGTTTATATGGTATTTTTTAAATGAAACAATAGATTTCTTCACAGTACTTTTTTTCAAATTTTAATTAAATCCTTTCTTTTTCAGATGACAAAAATAACCATATTTGATATATTTAACAAAGTTTCTTCATTGTCTATGTTCAAATTGAAGCATAAACGAAACTTAAAGTTACACCGGTTACATCATTGTCTATAAGCGAAATATTACCGGCTTTTTTGAACAGACTAAAGTTAAGTTTCCCTTAAAACACCATGGACCACAAATGAGAGGAGGGTTCTGCGTAAAAAAGGGTACGCAGATAAAACATGACAAGTAAAAACAAAGAATTTTCAACAGGAAAACCATCAATTGTACTATATATTTCAGCAATTCTTGTTTCCTTATTTGTGATATGGGGGGCGACTTCACCGAAATCACTCGGTGCTGCAGCGGAAAGTGCACTTAGTTGGATGATTACAAATTTCGGTTGGTTTTATATGTTAATCGCTGCTTTTTTTGTACTTTTTGTCATTTCCTTAGCAATTAGTCCGTTTGGCAGAATCCGGTTAGGTAAGCCTGATGACAGACCGGAATTTTCCTACATTTCCTGGATAGGTATGCTATTTGCGGCCGGTATTGGTGTAGGCTTCGTATTTTTTGGGGTTGCGGAACCTGTTCTTAATTATATTAACCCACCTAAAGCTTTTGAACCTGAATCAAGCGAGTCAGCTGTGGCAGGAATTAGATACGGCGTTTATCATTGGGCGATACATCCGTGGGCGATATTTTCAACAGTTGGTTTAACGCTTGCCTATGTTCAATACCGTAAAGGGATGCCAGCATTAATCAGTTCAGCCTTTTATCCAATACTAGGAAATCGGATTAAAGGCTGGGCCGGGAAAACAATTGATATTCTGGCAGTCCTGGCAACCAGTACAGGAGTTGCGACTACATTTGGGCTAAGTGCCATGCAAATGTCTGGGGGGCTATCCCATTTAACAGCTGCTCCTAACAATATTTGGACACAACTAATTATTATTTCTATTGTAACCGTTCTTTTTATAATATCAGCGGCACGTGGCGTTGATAAAGGGATTAAAATATTAAGTAACATTAACATCGTCGTTGCTGGTTTATTGCTTCTGTTTGTATTGAGCATCGGCCCAACCATCTTTATTTTTGAAAATATGGTTACGACACTCGGTGGCTATATTACCAACATTATTCCGATGAGCTTAACAATGACACCTTTTATTAAAAGTGATTGGCTTGGTAATAACACCATTTTCTTTTGGGCATGGCATATATCATGGGCTCCTTTTATCGGAATGTTCATAGCCAGAATATCAAAAGGTCGTACTATCCGGGAATTTATTGCAGGTGTCATACTCGCACCGGCAACCCTTGCAATCATCTGGTTTACTACATTTGGGGCAACTGCTTTAAACTTAGAAATAAATGGACCTGGCGGGATTGCTGAGTTGGTAAACAATAATGTAGAGATTGCGCTGTTTGCCACACTGGCAGAACTTCCATTCAGTATTTTAACAAGCACTATTGCAATGTTGCTCATCTTTATATTCTTTATTACTTCAGCCGATTCAGCAACATTTGTATTAGGAGCAATGACGTCTCGTGGTAGCCTAAACCCACCTTTATCAATAAAATTAATTTGGGGTTTTCTCATCGCAGGTACTGCAAGCGTATTATTGCTTAGTGGTGGCGGTGGTCTTGATGCATTGCAAACCGCATCCGTTGTCGCCGCACTACCATTTGGATTTATTATGCTGTTAATGGTTGTGTCAGTTCTAATGATGTTGAAAAAAGATTGGGCTGAGAATCGCCCCCCTCGTAATAGAGAACTTAAAAAGGAAATTAGAGAAGAAATGAAGGATGAAGTAAGGGAAGAAGTGTATAAAGAAGTTAAAGATAAAATATATGACGACATTAAAAAAGACTTTTTCTAAGTGATGGTTACCTTGTTTATAAGACGAGAACGCTCCAATACAGAGTGGACTCGCTCTTCGAGAAGATAAGTGTCAAAAAGGAAAAAAAATCAGTGGAAGTTTTTCGGTTCCACTGATTTTTTTTTATTTTGTCATTCCGTGTGAAATTACTAGTATGTAGAATATAGATAATCAAGCTGATTACTGCAATTTAAAGCAGAGCATATTGTTATTATATTGTTTTTTGCCAAATTATAAAAATAATAGTTTTTCATGCTTTTTGTATTAAGTTTTTTCTGTTAAGAACGTGATGACGTACAGCGTAATTGAAATAAGTTGCCAGTGGATGATCGTCGAGTCGGAAAGCCTCATTAATGTTCCATATAACAACTAACTTATCCGGCTCATGATGTTCATGTAATCGTACATTAAGTTCAAAAGCGTAATAATACATCCTTCGATTGTTTTGCCTAACAATTTCTTTCAGTGTGAAAAAATATTTTTTATTCATATCCATCTCCCTTTTGCATATTTTAATTACTCTTTATCGATAATAAAAATAGTTAAAATAACCTAGTATAAATGGACTAATTATTATCTTACTATATAAAAGAATATAAATCAGCAAAAGGTATCATAATAGTCAGTTACTTTATCGTTTTTCGGGTTTCATTTTAGACCAAAATACCATTGTGCTCAGAAAAATACGCCAATTGCGGATGGAAAAAACTCCGCTTTTGACGTATCTAAACGAATATGAGTCTTGTAGAAGTCGTAAATTATTAATAATACCAATACATGATTTTTTATTTTAAGACACCTAAGAAAAGCGCAAGCGCCCTGCCTAGAAACGTAGCGACTGGACTGAAGCAACTAAGATAAAGGAATCATGCCCCTGCAAAAGGGGTATGCCAACGTTGCCCGCAAAGGGCGTATTTAGTTGGCCCTCCTTTACCTGTGCGAATCGATGATGACTTTCACCCAAGGGCATAAGGGCGACTAAGCCTCTGTCTAAGCCAATCGGCAAGTCTTCTTTATCGCAAGGCGCTACAGGAAGTCGCCTAGTTTCTGGGCGCTTAAGCTAGACAGCTACGCGAAAAATTTTATACATTCTTATCTTTTAAATAATAACATTATCCTTACTCTCTATTGACGAGAGTAAGTTGAAGTTCCAATGCATGCGCTACTTTTTCTAATGTATCCAGTCGCGGAATAGCCCCTTCCTTTTCCAGTCGGGCAATCGCTGTTTGATGTAAGTTTGCTCTTTCAGCCAAGTCCCTTTGTGTAAGACCTAGCTCTTTTCTTTTCTGAATCAACCCCGAAATAATCTGGCTTTGCCCATTGTTATTCGATCGAAAAGAGTTCATCCGCCTTCATCCTCTACATTTAATTTTATATACTAGCGAAATAAAAGTCGTTAACAAATAATATACTTTTATATCGACATATCGTATGAAAACCTAAGATAATTTACTAATTTTGTATATTCTATTTCCAATATGGTCGAGTATTTGTGTTATTTATAATATATACAGTTTCCTCACACACACGTCAATAAAATGATTCATTATAACTAGGTATATAATACCATAAAATACGATTGTATTAAACACAAATATGTATTTAATCTAGATATTAAGTTGTATACCCAGTTACATTGTCTCTGAATTTGTTTACTTGACTTTAAAATTTATTGTATACAAATGATAATACAACGTGAATCGTATTATCATTGTAAAACTGCTTAGATATTTATATAATCAATCTACGTCTTATTCGATTGGAGACAGATGATCGAGTAGATAAAAGGAGTGATAAAACATTGTTAGCATTAGATCATATCGTCATTGGCGGGACAGACGCTGCAAAAGCAAGTGCTGAATACAGCAACATTTATACAGTCAAGGCGGTTAGAGGCGGCGATCACGAAAACTGGGGCACTTACAATTATTTAGCGTATTTTTCCAACAATAGTTATCTTGAGTGGTTGGATATTTCAGATGATCAGACTGCAAAAGAATCTACAAATCCGCTTATTCGTCATTTGGTATATCAAGTTGAAAGCAATCAATCCGGACCTTTTCAATTCGCCCTCCGAACTAACGATATTAATAAATATATTAATCATTTTAATATGGAAAACATTCCATATGAGGGACCCTTCTTTGGACGACGCGCTAGACCAAATGGAAGCAGTATCACATGGAAAATGCTTTTTCCTTCCTACGATCACACCAAAGAAATTTTACCCTTTTTAATCGAGTGGGATCAGCCTATACACGAACGGGTGGATCCGAGTATTGTAAATGCACAAGCTATTGAAAAAGTTTCATTTGGAGCTTATGACCGAATGAAATTTGCACATATATACAGAGTTAAATTTAAAAAAATGTATAAAAGCAGTATGCCGTTACGAAATACAAAATTCAACTTTAAAGATAAAAATGACCTCGGGTTTACATTAGTATAACGCAAGGTACTTAATGGGACGGACGCATCGCTTCCTCAATGGATGAACTTCCCACGTTCTGCTATCTAATAGCAAAAAAATCCAAACGACTCAAAATTCTAATGGAGTAATTTTGAAGTATCGTTCGGATTTTTTGTTTTATCCCTGCTTCTCGTCTACTTTCAATATAGGTGAAAAGTTTTTTGTAATTATTCGCTTACAGCTACTTACTCTTGCTAAATCATATTTACGCTCTTAAAAAGGTCCAAATCCAATCACGCTAGCAATAACTAGGAATACACATGCTACGCCGATCCAAATAAGAATAAGCGGCCATGCCCATTTAGCCCATTTCTCCCATGGAATACCTGCAAGGGCCAAACCAGCCATAAAGTAAGCACTCGTTGGGTTAATAACATTCGTAATACCATCCCCAAACTGAAATGCTACAACAGCCGTTTGCCTAGTCATGCCAATTAAATCTGCTACTGGAACCATAACTGGCATGGAAGCTGCAGCTTGTCCGCTACCTGAAGGAATAAAGAAGTTAATAATCATTTGTACAAAAAACATCCCAATTGCTGATAAAAATGGTGGCAAGGCAGCAACTGATTGCGCCAAATAGTAAACAATCGTATCGAGCACTTTTCCGTCACCAAGTACGACGATAATCCCGCTGGCAATCCCGATAACGAGCGCTCCAAATGTAATGCCTGCCGCACCTTTAATAAACTCTTCAGCCGTCTTGTTAAGCCCGAGCCCACCAACGACACCAGCAATAATGCCAATTGTCAAAAATGCAGCCGACAATTCATGAATATACCAACCGAGTTGAATAACTCCGAAAGCAACGATAATCAAACCGATAAAAAATACAGCGAGTACAATTTTGTGCCGTATGGAAAATTGCGCATCATTTTCTAAACCTTCAATATCCAAGTCGCGTTTTTTATCCAATTCATACATCGGACTTTTTGTCGGATCCTGTTTGATTTTTCTTGCATACAATACGATATATACAATCGTCACAATTACCATTGTTGCATACATTGCTAAACGGAAACCTAGCCCTGAAAACAACGGCAACTCTGCAATTCCTTGAGCAATTCCAACAGTAAACGGATTCAGAAAGGCGCCTGCAAAACCGGCTCCCGCTCCAAGCAGTACGAGCGACATTCCAGTAATGGAATCAAGCCCCATCCGAATCGCGAGTACGACCATAATCGGATAAAAAGGCAGTAATTCTTCGGCAAGACCCATAACAGACCCTGCAAAAGAAAAAAGAATTATAAATAATGGTATTGCCCATATTTCCTTCCCATTTAACTTTTTAATGGTGAAATTAATTCCTTTATCAATAACACCCGTTGATTGAATAATACCAAATGCCCCACCTACGATAAATACGAAAAAGATAATATATGCTGCATTCTCCATCCCTTTGGGAATAGCCATCAACATATCAAATAGATTTTGTGGATTTGCATCTACTGCGCCATATGATTCAGCATCAACTAACTCACGTCCGGTATTTGGATCTTCATATCG
This sequence comes from Virgibacillus sp. W0181, assembly GCF_051846915.1. NCBI lineage: Bacteria > Bacillati > Bacillota > Bacilli > Caryophanales > Bacillaceae > Virgibacillus > Virgibacillus sp. W0181. The sequence continues at coordinate 20,668 of NZ_JBPYCR010000026.1, read as the reverse complement.
ATCAAATTCTCCGGTTGGTAAAACATAGGTTAGTAGTCCGGCAAAAATAATAACACCAAATAATAAGACATATGTATGAGGCATCGTAAACCTTTTTTTCTTCGTTTCCGTTTCGTTATTACTGGGCTGACTCAAACGATCTCCTCCTCCTTGTAATTTCAAGAACAACATACGTATACAACTGTGTTGCACGTCGCAGCTCTTTCATATTGATTTTTTCCTTATCTGAATGTGCATCTTCCAATTCACCCGGACCACAAACAACAGAGGGTATTCCACCATTCGCCAATGTTGCACCATCGCTCCAGCCCGGAAACATATCGACGATTGGCTCTTGATCCAGCATTTCTTTCGTGCCCTCTTCCAACACCTTCACACCCCAATGGTCAAATGAAGTATCAAGCGGGGGATGGTAGCCTGTTAATTCCGACATGCGTCTTATTTCCACTCTTAAATTCGGATTGTTCTTTTTCTGCATAGAAACAATACTTTGTAATTCTTCCATAATCGATTCTGTTGATTCATTCGGAAGCCATCTGCGATCAAATTGTAAAAAGCATTGATCTGCAACAACATTCGGATCCAAACCACCTGTTATCTTCCCCAAGTTTAAAGTAGGGATTCCTAGAATTGGATGTCTTCTCTCTTTTAATAATGGAAGCAAATGCTTACGTAGAAGTTCGGTAAATTCAGTAGCATGATAAATGGCATTCTTTCCCGAATCCGGCATACTTCCATGAGCGGATTTCCCATAAAATGCCACTTCAATCCATTCCATCCCTTTATGTGCTGGCATAATTTGTAATGCAGTCGGTTCACCAATTACAGCAAAGTCGGCCGTTAATTTACCCGAGTCGATTACTTGTTTAGCTCCTTGTGCTCTTTCTTCTTCATCAATAACACCGGCAAAAATAACCTCTCCATCAACACTCATGTTGAGCCGTTTTAACGTAACCATAGAAACCATCATCGCCGCAAGGGCCCCTTTCATATCCACAGCCCCTCGTCCATATAGGTTCCCATCGTGTCTTTCCGGTTTAAAAGCCTGATTCATCGTATAAGCTGGAACAGTATCAATATGACCATTCAGCATCACGCTTTTATGCGTGTTCTTTGCTTGTCCCATTCGAGCATAAACGTTTGGTCTATTTGGGAACACTTCTTCCGTCCATGCTTCAATTCCATGTGAAATGAAAAAGTCGCGGATCCAATAAGCTACTGCACTCTCTTTTTGCGCGCTTTCTTTATGTGACTCTATTTCGATTAACTTCTCGGTCACTTCTACTACTTCTTCTTCACTAATCATAGCTGCAATCTTTTTTGTAGATTCGTTATCCATTTCGCCACCTCCTGTAAAGCCATCGTACTATCGGTTAGCTAAATCGTTTGCCGGATTTATATCGTCAAGGGAAAATCCTTACTTTGGATTCATCTAAGGAAGGTCATCTGTGTTACCGGCAAATCCTATTTTTTTGATACACTAAACAACTAAATTGATTTTAAAAACCGTTTTTTACTCGGATACAAGGTTTACTTTTTCAAAGCTGCTGGAAAAATTCAGAAGCTTTTCTTCATCTAGTACTATACCAAGACCTGGCTTTTCCGGAATTCGGACAGTCGGACCTTGGATAGAAAAATCTGCCGCATCATCAGCAAACATTTCTGGACCTACAAGTTCATGACTAATTACATTTTTCACCGCCGTCATAACATGAAGACCGGCTAGAGACGCTACTCCAGATTCTACCATTGAACCCATTTGTGCTGGAACACCAGCCATTTCAGCCTGGGCTGACAACTTCATTGCCGGGAAGATCCCGCCGCATTTCATTAACTTAATATTTATGAAGTCAACTGCCTGAAGCTTTAATAGTTTATATAAATCTGATGAATTCCGAATTCCTTCATCAGCCATAATCGCTTCTTCTGATTTTAATCTGACTGTCGCAAGCCCTTCAAAATCGTCTGCCATAACTGGTTGTTCATACCAATCGACAGATACATTCTTCAATTGACGAAGCACTTTCAATGTATTGGCAACTGTTGACCATCCTTGGTTCGCATCGACTTTTATTGAAATCGAATCGCCAACGGCTTCTGCCACCTTACGTATCCGCTCCACATCCAATGCCAAATCTGTTCCGACTTTCATTTTTAAAATTTGATACCCTTTGGCGACTGCTTCTTTTGCTTCCTTCACAAGCTGTTCCGGTGGCAAAATACTTAATACGTATGGAACTTCCATCTCTTCTCGATATTTACCGCCAAGCAATTGATAAACTGGTGTTTTCAGTGCCTTTCCAGCCAAATCATAACAAGCAATATCAATTGCTGCTTTAGCAGTTGGAGCTCCGTATACTGCCTCGTTCATTGCTTCGTGTATCCTCTCCATTTCAAAAGGAGACTTACCGGCAATTGCCGGTAGCAACGTATCCCTCAGCATAGCGATGGTACTTGTTAACGATTCTCCGGTTACATGCTCGTCTGGAGTCGCCTCACCCCAGCCAATCATTCCATCTGATGTTTTTAACTTAATCAGTACGGTAGGCATATGATGATATGTTGTATAGGAAATAATAAAAGGTTTTTTTAACGGATATGCTACACCATAAATTTCCGCTTCAATAATCTTAACGTTTTTCATTTATTAATAAGCTCCTTCACTTAGTAACTTCTTTGCCACATTGCTAATCACGGTACATCCAGTTATAAGCATATCTTCATCAATATCAAATTTCGGATGGTGGTGGCCATAAACCCGCTCCTCACTTCCAACTCCAATAAAGAAATATACCGCTGGAATCTCTTTTGTATAATAGGCAAAATCTTCCCCACCAAGTGTTAGCTCGTTTGTATACACATTATCAGCCCCAACAACTTCTCCTGCTTCACGACGCACAACTGCAGCTAATTTCGGATCATTAGTTACAGGCGGTTCACCACGATTAAAGTCCATTTCATAGGTTGCGCCAAATGCTTGACATGTTCCTTGCAATATATCATTCATTCTGTCTTCGATCTGATCGCATACGCTCTCTTTGAAATAACGAACGGTTCCAGAAAGATGCGCCTTATCAGGAATAATATTATAATTCGTACCTGATTGAAGTTCTCCGAATGAAATAACAGCAGCATCGGCTGGCTTCAAGGATCTGCTTACAATTGTGTGGAACTGCGTAATCACTTGAGCTCCAACTAATATGGGATCAATCGTTGTTTCCGGCATGGAACCATGTCCTCCATGTCCTTGAATCGTAATATCAAATTCGGATACGCCCGCCATCATATAATCATCACGAATAGCGACTTTCCCCGACGATACCGGCTGCCATAAATGCGCTCCTACAATCGCATCTACGTTCTCCAAAACACCACGCTTAACAAGTTCTTTTGCTCCCCCAGGTGACACTTCTTCGGCATGTTGAAAAATAAATTTCACATTTCCCTTTAGTTTGTCTTCATGCTCACTGAAATATTTCGCTACACCTAAAACCATCGCCATATGCCCATCGTGCCCGCAAGCATGCATAGACCCATCTACTTTGGAGGCAAATGGGAGGTTCGTTTCCTCCTGAATTGGCAGTGCATCCATGTCAGCTCGAATTGCAATTGTTTTTCCTTCTTTTTTTGTTGGAAACGTTGCAATCACATCTTTTCCAGTCAATGAATCACAAATATAACCTAGTTCGGTCATTACGTTTTTAATATATGCCGTCGTTTCTTTTTCTTGGTGGGAAAGCTCCGGATATTGATGTAGATGCCGGCGATGCTCCACCATCCATTGCTGTAGTTGTTCTGATGTTTTCATTTTTATAAAAACTCCTTCCTGTTAAAGTATCATCATTTCTTCTGTATTGGATTCGCTTTCAATTACGATAATTGCTAAATGTGAGTGCTTACATTTGAATGATAAAATCTTTCACTTTTCCAAACATCACTTGTCGGTAAATGTCGGTAATTAATATAAGAAAGTACTCTACAAACTTTAATACCCAGTTTCACTTAAATTAAATCAACTGTAATTTTAATATTGGACCATCGCAAAAAAAATGGTAAATAACAAAAACAGACTAGTGTCGTTAAATGTCGGTAATTACTCAAAAATATACATTAAATCATTCGACTTGTCAAATGGTAATTTATTATTTCACAACTAATTCTGCGATGGTTCAGAAGCTAAAAAATCAACTTCCGCTGGATATGACAGCTTGTTCAAAAATTCTCGCTTAAAACGATACAGAGAGCGAGGTCTGCCTTGCGTATAAGGTTGTTCGGAACCGATCAATTTCAAAGTATTTGCTTCCGCCAATTTTTTGAGCAATCGTTCCGAGCTTCGTCTGCTCACTTGTAAAAACGCTGCCAAATCTTTGGAAGAAAAAGCTTCACCTAGACGATTATCATGAAATAACTTCAAATTAATAAGTGTTGCAAGTGGAATATTCATCTCTTGGGCAAGCGGAAGAATTGCCTCATTCTGCCCTTTTAATTGAATGGAATGGTCACTGCTTCCAATCGGACCTAACAGTTCCTTATTTTCATTAATAACAATCGTTCCTTGTTTTTTTTCAACGGCATATTTATGAGCTAGGGTGCTATGTTTTTCTGCTTCATTAAAATTCGTACCTAATCCAAAACCTATAGCAAGCTCGATATGAAGTGCTTCACGAGCTCCTTCTTGCAGCGTGCACCGTTTATACCCCTCCGTCAGAATACTTACACTCCCCTGTGTTCCATTAACGATAAAATTAGATTCATCTATTTTTCTTACAGAACCGTTTGCATTACGACACATTTTCACTAAAAACTGATATACCTTTTCATATATTGCAGTGTCTTCTATTATATCACTTTTATTTTCAACCGATATGAGCCCGACGGCTACTTGCGATGATTTTCGCATATAAAGTTCCGCCGATTGCTGTACAAGTTTTAATGCCTCTAATGTATTATTATCCGGATCAATCATTTGTATCGTAGGTACACCCGCATTCTCCAGCCTGTCACGCACGAGATGAATACTGGTCACTGCTAGCTTTGTTTTTCCTTGTTTCCATAAATCATAATGAAAGCGATAAATGGACTCTAGGTCAAAATTAGCGTCCCCAGTCAATAATGGTGCAAAGTCTTTAACATAATTGACATGCAAAGGAAAACCAAGTTCATCACTTACCCGCTGCAACGTCTCCTCATCTATAATATCCATCGACAATTCGGAAAAATCCACATTGTACTTATGTTTCATTTGTAGCATTGTAAAAACAATATTATTTTCATTATATTCAACTACTTCTACAGGCTGACTCGTCTTTTTTAATGCTCCCCGCGCATAGGCGTAAGGGAGCGGCCCTGAAAATAAAAGGACATGAGCATTTTGTGCTTTTTCGATTAAGTAAGGCGCCTCTTTAGGGTCCTGGTAAACATACGGCTCAATTATTAAATCGGGGAAATCCGTTTGCTTGCTAATTTGGTGCAATCGTTCCATAAAAATAGTAGGTCCAAATACTGCAATTCGATGTTTCATGTTGTTCACCTCCTGACAATACCTTCACTAAAACGCATTCCCCTTTTGATTTAGATCCTCAAAAGGGGAACGGCTTATTTTATAATCCGAAACGTAAGAGGGATGCGATATCTCTCTCCATTATAAGCTTTAACTAAAGCAATAATCGTAAAAATAAATAGTAAAATACCAACGATAATTAGTAATAAGATTCCTACAAGTACAAGGATTAAAATCGTGCTAATAATCGAGTAAATCGTAAAGGAAATAAAAAAGTTGAAATACTCTTTTCCATGGTAGTCAATAAATTCGGAGTCTTCACGTTTAACCAACCATATGACCAAAGGCCCTAAAACTGGGACAAAAAAGCTAACCAAATACAAAAGCATTGCAATCATCCGCTCATCATTGCTCGGCATATGCTCACCTCACTTCACCTATTTTCTTTCTTATTATGCAGTAATACGAATGAATAGTCCAATTTGCAAATTCCAATATTCAGCTATTAATTTAGTGCTTTTTCGCAAAGTTATTTTAAACGTAGACGCGACTTAAACACCAGTAAAATACCATTTACCCGCCATATATTTGCGCTTGATTTTTCCGTAAGCTTCCAATCGGTCGAGTTGGCCGATCACTTCAGACATGACAAGAGGAAATAATGACTCATATCTGTTTTGATACATAATTTGGGCGAGGCTTGCAGCTGTAACCGGAGATTTTTGAACGACCAGCTTTCTCATTTTTTCGGATTTTTTCCTTATTCGTTTTAACCGTTTATCAACCAATGGATGGGCATCTTGAATTATATCCCCGTGTCCCGGAAAGACAGTGGTTAGCTCATAACGGAGCAACTTTTTTAAGGAACTTTCATATTGCTGTACAGAAGAAAGCATGTTTCCTTTTTGATCCGGTTCAATTAGCGCGTTGCTTGAAAGGTGGGCAATTAAGTGATCTCCTGCGAAGAACAACCCGTTATCCTTATGAAACAAACCAATTTGATCTTCTGCATGGCCCTGCAGTCCTACCATTTGAAAGCCGTCTAGCATATCACCTTCATTTACTGTTATTATATCGCCATTTACTTTTTGTTCCCTATTTTCTACTGCAGCCTTCTTTAATTTATCTACTTGCTTCACACCTGCCGACCCACAGCCTGCTTCCCGGTACAATTTTTCAAAGAATACAATGCGGGATTGTAAAAATTGCTCATCCCTTTTCAGGCGAGGAATCGCCTTATCATGTGCATATACCGGAACATCGATGAGGGATCGTATCCGATTCACGAGCCCGGTATGATCTGCATGACTGTGTGTTAGAACAATTTTATCTATATCATTAATATTCAAGTTGTTTTGGCTTAAACACTCATCTAACTTCTGCCAGCTCGTTTTTGTGTTGACTCCTGCATCAACGAGCATAACGGACCCCTTGTTCTTCACAACATAAAAATTGCATGAGCGCAAATGCGAAGAAGCTGGAACAACAACAGGTAGTACAACAGGTAATTCAGTATGTTCACCCATCTTCAAACGCTCCTTCAACTAACGTCTATTCTCCTCACATAACCGTACAACAAAAAATAAATGCGCGCAAATTGTAAGAAAAGCGCAAGCGCCCTCGCAGGCTAAAAGCGCAACATCCTGTTGCAACGCCTGCACTAGCACGTCCTGTGCGTCGTAGAAACGTAGCGACTGCGCCAGACGAGAGCTGGTGGTTCGATGTTGGGACTGTAGCTTTGCTTTCGCCCCACCTAAAGAATTGTACGTCGAAGCTAGACAGCTATGCACAAATTCTGACCTGTTAAGAAAAGTAGCATCTCTATAAATTTTTACAAAGTAACTGCCTATTTATTTAGCAATTGTTTTGCGCCTAAATATGATAATAGCCATTGTAATCAATAGGGCAATGAGTAGCACCATAATGGAAATCATACCCCATATTTCTGCTGTCACTGTCTCATTTATAAGCATGTGCTGCGTATGTACGAAAATTTGATTCGGATACAATGGCCATCTGTTGCCGACAATCATATCACCAGCACTCATAAGAAAATAGGTAGCGACAGTGCACGCTGCAACTGCACCCGGCATCTTCAACAGCACATTGTAGAAAATTGATATGCTTAAAAACAAGGCGAACCATAACGTAAACATAAGCAACACGAAAAATAAGACTTTGAAAGAAAGATTCCCGAATAATAGATTGATATAATACCAGGATAAGCCGACACTTAAGATTAAGGAAACAATAACTAGCAGCAAGTTTGCCGCCCATTTGGCACTAATATAGTTGCCGTAGTTGATTGGTCTTACAAGAATCATTTCATTCACACCACTTTTTTGTTCACTACTGATGGAACCCATCGTAAATAAAGCAAGAATGATAATACCATATGTGCTCAAAGATTGAAGACTCGTTAATGCTACTTCCGCCGGCTGCATTTCAGGGAACTCAAATACTGCTCCTTCAGGTAAACCACCAGAAAATTCAATAATCTGCGGCAGAAAATGATACGTAAGCGGATCCATAACTGCGATCAGCATGAATACAAGGGGAACCCAAATCAACTTCCGGTTCCGCCAGCTTTCTGTCGTTTCTTTTTGAAAAAGTGCATTCCATTGCATCATGACTCCACCACCTTCATAAACATATCTTCAAGTGACGCTTGATTAATATGAAAGGTGCTTAAAGACCAGTCCTTTTCAAGCGCGGTTTGGAGAATTTCTGTTCTTGCCTCGTTTATATTTGTCACTGTGACGTGGTAAACACTTCTGACTTTCGTTACGTCTGTCACGGATCCAAGCTCAAGTAGCTTTTTGCTAATGCTACCGTTATCTTTTGTAAAACATAACTCGATTTTGGATGACTTGTATTTTTGTCGGAGTAGTGACATAGGACCTGCCTCGACGAGCTCACCCTTCCTGAGCAGCAGAAGTTCATCACTCACTTCATCCGCATCAGCTAAAATATGCGTCGAAAATAAAATGGTCATCTTTTTTTTCAGTTGTTCAATCAAGGTCAGTATTTCCCGGCGCCCGACAGGATCAAGCGCCGATACCGGTTCATCCAACAGCAGCAGTTTCGGTCGGTGGATCATTGCTTGTGCGATACCGAGTCGTTGCTTCATACCGCCGGAATATGCAGAAATTCGTTTATCTTTTGCTTCAAAAATACCGGTTTCCCGTAATAAAATATGAGCGTGTTTCTTAGCTGACGCTCTCGTCATAAGGGAGAGTCGAGCGACATAAATCAAGTATTCTTCCCCCGTCATCCATTCGTGATAAACAGGATGCTGCGGCAAATAACCGATCAACGTCCGATAATCTTCCGCTTTCTCCATAAAAACAATTTTTCCTGAAGTCGGTTTAATCAAACCGGCGAGCATGCGAAGTGTCGTTGTCTTCCCTGCGCCATTTGGACCTATTAAGGCGACACATTTCCGTTTCTCCAATGAAAAAGATAGATCACTTGCCGCCGCTTCACCATGATACGTTTTCGTTAATGCTTTAGCTGATAGTACCATTAGCTGTCCTTTCTGCCGATCACAAAATACAAAATCGGTCCTATAATATTAACAAAAATGATAATGATTACCCAAAGCCATTTTGGTCCTAGTGTGTGCGCACGCTTCACCAAGTCGACCAGCGCAGTGATAAGTAAAATGAGCTGGATAATGATGAGCGGTGCAAGGATCATGAACAGATCGGTCATTTCCATGTTAATCAACCTTTCTAAATTAAAATCCATACAATAATAAGCGGAATAACAATAATGGCAATTACAAATATCCATGATAAGGGATGCGCCCAGTTATTTGTCCAACCGACGCCAAACCGTTTTTCCACAAAGATAGAAGGATCATTTTTATTCACATAAAATTGCCCAAGTTTCCAGTAACGGTCATCATCATGATCTATTTTCCCATTTTTTTCGGTGTCATTTACCTTGATTCTGCTGCCGCCTTGCCCTGTTTTTATTGCAAGAAATATAGTGCCAAGTAAGACAAGTACAATGACTGTTATAATTACGCTTTCTGTATAAGCTTCAAGCGCTGGATAAATAAAGCTGAATTGAATAAACCCAAACAAAAGCACCATTAGGACACTAGAAGCAATTGTGTACGCAGACCAGCGTCTACGGAACAAAAAATTTTGTTTTTTGGAGCGATCCGGATTTGCTGCACTCACTTGCTGTTTGGAATGTTTGATGATCAAATTGATAAATAAAAACAAAGCAAGCATGAATACCTGCATCCCTGGCATGAATAAAAGATTGCCAGCTGTTTTTTCATCATAGCGTACATTTCCGTCAATATCCGTATGCATCGGGATTTGATCTGGAATTTGGTCATACAGCAAAAACGTGATCACCGTAGTCGTCAGGATGAGAACACCAGGTAATAGAAACCACCAGCTTGAATAAATCAACTTCTCTTCCCGGAAGCTTGTGTCAACAACAACGGTTTGTGGGCCATCTTTTTGCCACTTTTCTTTCCTCTTTATTGTTTTCATTTTGAAGTGAAACGGCAAGTACAGCAGAAAGCTGGCGGCGACATAAATAATAAGTGCAATCGAGATGATAAAGACACTCACTTTTGCCGTTAATAAATAAGCGAGTATGCCACATAGAATTATGAGAACCGATAACAGGATAAAGAGCGAAAATGTATATTGCTTGCGCATCTTTTTAAAATCTTCCCGTTCGTATAAATATTCCGGGACAGACACACCGAAATTCTCCGTTTTTCGCGTCATATAGGGCATGAAAGGCATAATGACTCCTGCCAATATGAAGCTGATCCATAATGTAAGCATGCCACCGTTCATGTTAAGTCTCCTCCTTCAAGTCGTCATACATTTTTTTAAATAAATGTTCGAGCCGGTTTTTAGGCACCCCTTTTGCGATTGCTTCCGCAAGCACTGGCTTCAGCGTAGCAAGTAAGACATGGTCATACGTCTCATCTGCAGGCGGGGGACCGTCGGGATGAATGACGACGCCGCGTTGACGGTGAATCAAAAGAAACCCTTCTTGCTTCAGTTGCTGGTACGCTTTATTCACCGTATGCAAATTGATCCCGATATCACTAGCGAGCGCTCTCACTGAAGGGAGACGTTCTCCTGGGAGCAATTGCTTTTTTGCGATGCCTATAATAATTTCATTTTTCAATTGTTCATATATCGGGACATCCGATTCAAAATCAAGCTGTACAAACATGATTTTACACGTCCATCTCTTTTATGTTTTATGTTATATTAGTACTATAACACACAAACAATCAGTGTCAACAACTTTAAACAAAAAGAAATCCGCATGTGGGGGATTTAAAATCCAATTCCATGCGGTTTATAAAGGTGTCTTTTCAGTTTATATGATGTTGCTAGAATTGATCGCTTAACTAAAGGTGTTAACGTATATGGCGGTACTTTACTCTCTTATTTCCCAGCAGTCTAATTAGTTGTTCTTCTCTTCCTTTAATAACGTGCGAGAATACAATAGTCCGACTACACCGACCACGATAAACAAAATCGCACGTACAACGATAGAAACACTTGCCAAATCAACAAAGAATAATTTAAAAACACAAAGAACAATAAGTACAAACCCGCCGATACGAACGTATTTCCATTCCATTTTCCCGCCAATACTGACAGAAGCAAAAGCGAACAAAAACAATAAAAACGTATGTCCTAATAACACATATTCATCGTCCCAGCCAATTACATCCGTTAAGGCTAAGTACCATTTATTAATAAAAATAAAATATACAATTTGAATAACAATCGCCAATTTGGGAAAATGATTTGAAAGCATTGTGCTTTTTAAATAAAAGTTCTTCCGCTTAATTGCCACAAAACAAGCAGTAAATAGTAGAACATACAGCACTTGCACAAACAAATGAAAGAAAAATCCACCATCGTCATAAAAATCCGTCATTGGAATTGCCATAAGCACGAGTCCAATCAACCCAAACCCAACGAATGCAGCGTGTGTCAAATAAGCTCCATGCTTCCAGTGATGGAAATAATACATAAGCGTCAGGACAAACAGAAAAATTAACAATTTTACATGTAAAGTTGTCGGAAATGCTACATCCAGTTGATTCATCACCGCACTTGTAGCATGATTTATATAAATGAAAAGTAACAGTTGCCCGACAATCAAGCTCCCATCAAATAACGATTTATTTGACTTCACCAAAGTAGCCTTCCCAAAACGATAAACGGTGTAGTAAACGCCGAGCATCGTAAGTAAAAGCGCTAGCCAAACAACATGCTTCATTGATAATAAATCCGGTATTGCTACTAAGGTCACGACATAATAAACAGTCAACCCGTACACGATGGCACTTGTTACGATCGTTCGTACAACTTGATACTTTAAACCGACCCAAAGACCAATCGAACCATTTAACAGCAATAATATTGCTCTAATTTGTTCCAATTCCCACTGTACGGAAAGTATATAAACACTGACGGCAAATATAGCAACGGCAGCTGTTACTCCGCGTAAAGTGGATGTTTTTTTCCGAAGCAAATAAACAGCCAGTACTACATATAACAGGGCAAACAATCCGTAAACAGGTACTTCCTGTTGTTTCTCCAACAACTTAATCCAAGCAACGGTAAACACGAAATTCGTATAAATAAGTACTTCCGTGAAAATTCTCCTTGATATAGAGCCCTTCATATAAAAGAACAATAATAGCAAATGCTGAATGATAACTGTTCCAACCATTACCGGTTCTTCCTCTGACACTCCTTCAAAAGTTCCGTAAACAAACAACGTTAAATGAAACAAAAGAAAAGATACATAAAACGTATATTTATGTTTTTCACTAAGCGACACGTAAAATAGAGACAAAAATAATAACAAAATATAAGCGCAAAACGAAAGCGTTGAAGCTTCAGATCCTTCCAACAAAAACGGTAGCAGAAAACCGGCGATTGCTGAAAAAACGGTCAGCGTTTCTGAATTCATTCGCTTGGACAAGACAAATCCGACAACGATATATATTATTCCAACGGCAAAAGCCGCAATAAAATTAAAATAACCGTATAAATGATGGGCAGCAAAGGTAGTTAAAATTCCTAAGGCGATAAATCCACCTAGCAACGTATGCCCGAACAGATTTTTATCACGCCGTACATACCGTATGCCAACAATTAATAGAAGAGCTGTGCCAGCATAACCCAAAACAACACGGACAGGATTCGTTATCCAGCCGTTATCCATTCCTACTTTCAATCCCCAAAGCACGCCTAGTAACAGTATAAACATAAATACTCGCGGCAGCCACGTCCCGATCAGTTCTTCGATATCCATGCCTTTTTTCGAGTTCTTCACGTTTTTACTAGTTGCCACTGGTGTGTCTTTACTAGTCCTTGGTTCGGTTTGACGTATATCACGCTTTGCAGAAGTGGGAACGGACGGTTTATCTTGCGCGATATTTTCCCGATTGATGGAGTCCGTTTCTTTTCTTCGATCCATAGGCGATTGCGATGTGGCCATGAGTGATTCTTCTTTCTCTCTAATCCAATCGGATGCACCCTCTCGCCTATCTCCGACACCATTTTCATTCTCAACTTGTGGCAAAGTTGTCTTTTGTCCAGCTCCTTGATTTTCTATTATTGTCTTCATTTCCGTAAGTTGCTGCTTTAACGAATTAACTTCTGTTTCCAGTTGAGCAACTTTCCGGCGCATGTCACGCAATTCTTCTTTCACAAAAACACCTCATTTATCAATAAGCGGATTTTTTAAACTATTTTCCCTATTGTATATCAATTAAGAATTCAAACACAACAACAATTAAGTCATGCTTCCATTCAAACACTGTAAAAAAAGCGCAAGCGCCCTGCCTAGAAACGTAGCGACTGGACTGAAGCAACTAAGATAAAGGAATCACGATGAGCACCGCGAATCGATGATGACTTATCGCAAGGCGCTGCAGGAAGTCGCCTAGTTTCTGGGCGCTTAAGCTAGACAGCTATGCACAAAATTATATACATTCTTATCTTTTAAGAAAAGCGCAAGTGCCCTGCTAAACCTTAGGTATAGATTAAGCAATAAAACGTAATGGCGGCTTTTATTCGAAGAACTATTGTCTAAGACCTCGAGGGCAAGGCTGGCAGACTTAGAACGCCACGTCCTGGGAATGCGCATAAATGCTCGTTCCACCGAAGTGATTTATACGTCGACACTAGACAGCTATGCGCAAAATTACTTCCTATATTAGAACGAAACAATTGCCTTTTATACAAGTCCCTTGTCCACAGATCCACGGTCATCATTCACATTTTTAATGAACCCACCTTTTAGGTCATGCCATTTGCTGATAAAATATGGTAGATTAGTGAAGGAAAGATATAATAGTGATTGATGAAGGAATGAATACTAATGCCAAAACAAATTCTAACAAATGATTGGGCTCCTTTATTAGACGATGAATTTACAAAATCGTACTATATGAAACTACGGACCTTTTTAAAAAAAGAATATGAAACCACAATCGTTTATCCCCCGGCGCAAGATATATTTAACGCGCTCCATTATACACCCTTTGACCAAGTGAAAGTCGTTATCCTCGGACAGGATCCGTATCATGGCCCAAATCAGGCACACGGACTTAGCTTTTCTGTCCAACCGAACGTCAAGCAACCGCCATCATTAAAAAATATTCTCATCGAATTGGAAAATGATTTAGGGTATTCACCGCCTAACCATGGCTGCTTAATCGATTGGGCGAAGCAAGGGGTACTCCTCTTAAATACAGTGCTCACTGTACGCCAAGGACAAGCACATGCGCACAAAGGAAAGGGATGGGAAAAATTCACTAACCGAGTCATTGAAACGCTAAATCAAAAAAATGACCCAATTGTTTATTTGCTATGGGGCCGGTCCGCTCAGAGCAAGCAGGTTTTAATTAATACGAACAAACATCACATCTTAAAAGCTCCCCATCCAAGTCCATTATCAGCTTATCGTGGATTTTTTGGTAGTAAGCCTTTTTCCAAAGCAAACGATTTATTGGTAAAGGATGGTCAGCAACCAATTGACTGGAAGTTGCGCTAACTCATTTCTATTATCCAGTTAAGGAAGCTATTCAAAAGGTTCGATAAAATGATGATTGAAATTCATCCGCTTTTTAAACACGCAGTTACAGAAGTTCAAAATAATCATCGTCGATTTTGTAAATGCTTTTCTTCTACTAGGAGAATAGCTTTTTCGTAAATAATTAACTTCTTGCTTTTCCTGATTTGAACCTTATCGTTTAGGGAATAGCTAATAATAACATTTTTTGTACTCCGTCGGAAATTTCTACAGTTAACTGATCACATTACATAGCTGATAAAAGGAGAGAATGTATTTGTTCCGCTTGGAAAATATTATTGTAAAAGACATTTTCAAGATCAATCACTTGGAAATAAATCATTCAATCACGTGCATTGTTGGACAAAGTGGCAGCGGAAAATCGACCCTTCTCCGCCTCTTAAACAACTTGGACGACCCGCAGGAAGGAAAGATTTATTTTAATGACACATACATAGAAAATTTGGACCCGTTAGAATTAAGAAAACAAGTGCCGATGAGTCCACAAACACCCGTTGTTTTTGATGGCACAATAAAAGATAACCTGGGCATTGCTTCCACTTTTACGAACGAGGGGGCGCCTGCTGATGCGATACTAACAAAGACACTTCATTCTATGCACCTGTACAAAGATTTACATACACATGCCTCCGATTTGTCCGGCGGAGAAAAACAACGCTTGGCACTTGGCCGTTTGTTATTAATGGATAGCGCTAAAGCATTTTTACTCGATGAACCATCATCCTCTCTTGACGACCAAACCACATCGGTCGTAATGGATAAACTAGCAGCCCATGCTAAAGAAAAAAAGATACAAATCATTATGGTCACACATAACAAGGAACTAGCGGATAGATTGGCGGACAAAGTGATCCTGATGGACGAATATAAGGTGTAAAATCTCAGCTAGTTCCATCGATCGAACATCTCAGAGGAGGACTTTTGAATGAACGGGAACGGAACAATCGATCTTGCATTTTGGCAAGTCGCTTCAGCGTACTTATTTATACTTATTGTCTGGATTATTATCCGAATTAAAAAAATCCCTCGCGAAAAATTAATTGTAATCGCCACGCTAAGAATGACATTGCAATTAATATTAGTCGGTTATGTTCTCATTTTTGTGTTCAAATACCCCAATCCATTCGTAACAATCGGGATTATCTTTTTCATGCTCGGTTTTGCCATTCTAAATGTATATCAACGCACAAAGCCGGCTATCCACATTTCTTTTAAAAAAATGATTGCCTTTGCAATGGTTATTGGCACCAGTCTGAGCATGATTTATTTGGTCTTTGTCGTTCTGCGCCTTGATCCATGGTATGAACCGCGGTTATTCATCCCGATCGGAGGGATGATTATCGGTAAAACGATGACCGGCGTCGCCCTTGGTGTGAACAATTTACTGAATGGAATGAAACAAGAACAGGATAGAATTGAAGCGGCTCTTATGCTCGGCGCAACTCCTAAGGATGCTTCCAAGTCCATTATCAACCAGGCCTTTGACGCTGCCTTATTGCCTACGATTAACGCAATGGTTGGAATGGGTATCGTCTTTTTACCCGGGATGATGACCGGACAAATTATTGCAGGTCAATCACCACTTACCGCTGTAAAATACCAAGTCGCCGTTATGCTTGGCGTCTCAGGCACCGTCGCCATAACAATACTTGTCTTTTTGCAGCTGTCGTACAAAAGCTTTTTCACCGATCGTAAACAGTTTGTGCTGACAAAACGAGATCTTCCGAGCGATGCAAAACCGGTGAAGTATGACTAAGCCTATTTCGGGATCGGTTGTAACTGGCATTTGTTAATCTGCGATGGATAAACAATTATTAGAACAAGATAAGGCTGTTCTTGGTGAGTGGTTTTTAGATTAGAGCGAGTAATTTATACTCAACGTGAGCGATTTTCTGCTTGTGACGTGCGATACTTGCTTCATGGCATGCAACAAGTGGTCAGCCGTTCATAAGAAAAGCGCAAGCGCCCCACTTAGAAACGTAGCGACTGCGCCAGATCAAAGCTGGTGGTTCGATGTTGCCACGCAAAGTGGCGGTTTTAATCGAACATTCCAAAACATCTTGAGATAAAGGAATCATGCCCCTGCAAAAGGGGTATGCCAACGTTGGCCGCAAAGGCCGTATTTAGTTGGCCCTCCTTTGTCTTACCGAATCGATGATAACTTTCACCCAGGGGCATAAGGGCGACTAAGCCTCTGTCTAAAGCCTTTCGGCAAGTCTTCTTTATCGTAAGGCGCTGCGGGAAGTCGCCTAGTTTCTGGGCTAGCAGGCTTAGAACGCCACGTCCTGTGGCTCCGCCTGGGACTGCGCGTAAATGCTCGCCCCACCGAAAAGATTTGCACTAGAACATCCTGTACGTCGAAGCTAGACAGCTATGCGCAAAAATTTATACTTTCTTACCTTTAAATAAAACACAATGCTATGCCTTTTTTTATCGTCAAGTATAATAGAATCGAATTGGAGGCCGAATGATGATTACTGTATATACGGATGGAGCTTCCAGCGGCAATCCGGGACCGAGCGGGGCGGGTATTTATATTAAGCACAATGAAACTTACAAAACGTATCAAATCCCTTTAGATGCTATGTCCAACCACGAAGCCGAGTTTATGGCGGTTATCCATGCTCTTAGAATTTGTAACAAATCGTTTCCTGGAGAAATATTATCTTTTCGAACCGATTCTAAAATTGTCGTTGATACGATTGAAAAAGATTACACTAAAAATAAAATTTTTCTTCCTTTATTGAAGGAAATCCGGAAAGAAATGAACAATTTTCCTTATTTTTTTATTAAATGGATACCGGAAAAGCATAATCTCCATGCCGACCGATTGGCGCGACAAGCAATCAAATATTGAGATAAACAACTTATTCCATCAATTGTCCAATAATTCTTTTATTCTATGAAAGTTGAAGGCGACTGATATTGGAAGTACTCATTCCGATTTACCTGCATCATAGGAGAAATTATAATCAAGCATTAGCGCTAACAAAATATTACTCGAGGAATTAAGTGAATATTACTTGGAGTTATATCTGTTCTTCACAAGATATATCCACACTCAAGCTGATTATATCCGTACTTCACATGATATATCCACACTCAAAGGATTATATCCGTACTTCGCAAGATATATCCACACTCAAGGGATTATATCCGTACTTCGCATGATATATCCACACTCAAGCTAGTTATATCCGCTCTTACAAGATTTATCCACACTCAAGCTAGTTATATCCGTACTTCACAAGATATATCCACACTCAAGGGATTATATCCGTACTTCGCATGATATATCCACACTCAAGCTAGTTATATCCGCACTTCACAAGATATATCCACACTCAAGCTAGTTATATCCGCACTTCACATGATATATCCACACTCGAGATGATTATATCCGTACTTCACATGATATATCCACACTCGAGTTGATTATATCCGCTCTTCGCAAGATATATCCACACTCGAGATGATTATATCCGCACTTCACAGCTCCAAGGGAGAACATTGCAATAGTGAAATAGAATAATCGCTCAAACAAACGTTGTGGTTGCATGCGAAAATTTCACTATAACTTCATGAACTACACATATTTCTAACGCAATATAATTCCCAGCTACTCAGAATCCTCGTACCATTTGAATATGTCCTGGTAAAACAGATACTGAAGCAGGGGTTGAGTCATATATTTCACCGTCCATATCTACTTCTTGCTCATCCTTTGTATCAATTTCCAACTTTTTCACTCGAAAATGCTCTAATTCTTCAAACTGGTCGGGGGTTACTTGCTGATCATTCAATGAAAAAAGCTCCCGCAATGAAGCAAGATTAGAATTCTTTACAATTAATACATCTAATTGACCATCATTTGGAGATAGTCCTTCAATCGGTAATTGTCTCGTACCAATAAACTTTCCATTTAATATAAAAATTAAAATTGCTTCCCCGTCGTATTCCTTTTCATTCGATTTCATCCAATACGAAAAAGATGTTGCTTGACCCATTGATTTTAATGTACTCATAAAGTAACTCAGAACACCAAAGTTATTTTTTTGAACGCCGTCAATGTTTTTGGATGCCTCTGTAACTAGCCCGATTCCCCAAAAGTTCAAGAAATAATAATCATTCGCTTGGCAAATATCGATATAAATTAACTCACCATTTACGATTGAATGTGCAGCTGCTTTTAAATTTTGAGGAATACGTAATGTTCTGCTGAAATCATTGGAGGTCCCGCCCGGCAATATAGCAATGGCAGGTCTTGTTTCTAATGGCGCAATACTATTAATAACTAAATGAACCGTTCCATCTCCCCCGAGCACAATGATTAAATCAACCTTAGAAGCATTTGTTTTGCACAGTTCTTTCAAATCTTCAGCGCTGGATGTTGCAATTATCGTTAACTCCTTTATTTCTTGGGATAAAACGGGAACTGTTTGCGACAGCTTTTTTTCGATATCATTTGCTCCTGCATTGGCATTATAAACAAGCATTGCTTTTTTCCATTCACCCATACAAACACTCCTCGTTTCTAATTACCTACTATATTCCCTTCTAGAATTTCCAGAAAACCCGTTTTTAATTTACAAGGATGTTAGGTGAACACTTATTATGCACATTTGACAAGCAAGTATCATTGTTTTGACGCTACCCTTCCCCATTGATATAATTAGTGCACTAACTATTCGGGGGATATATTAATGGTTGAAAATGACATACGAGAATTAATGCAGACAATCGCCACCCAAACACGGAAAGAGTATGCTAGCAAATTTCGTGAAATGAATTTGCATGTAGGTCAGGAAACTGCATTGTGCTACCTTTGGGAAAAAGACGGCATTACACAATCGGAATTGCGGCATAAAATGCAATGTGAAGCCTCTACTGTAAGCAATATGCTAAGAAAATTGGAACAAGATAGCATTGTTTATCGAAAGCCGGATAAAACAGACGGGCGTATTTCCAACGTTTTTTTAACAGAAAAGGGAAGAAAACTACAAGAGCCAATTCGTGATATATGGGAAAAACAGCAGCATAAAATGCTAAAGGATATCCCGCCTGAAGAATTACTGCTTATGAGGCGAATTTTAAAACAAATGGCAGAAAACCTAACCGATGAAGGATAATTTCAACATTTATTTCGCAAATTAAAGCCTAGTAAAAGTTTCTTCCGTAATTATTGCAGTTGTACATTCATTTACATAATTAAAAACAAGTAAAAAGGAGTAGTTAAAATGAGTTATGAAAATAAATTTGATTGGCCGGAAAAATATGATATTAATAAACTCGTCACAATTGAGAGGGACATTAAAAAAATCTTAAAAGGCAAAAAAACATCCGTCCGTCGGAATGATCGCTACGCAGATCCAGGTGACAAATTCGAATTGAATGGTCATACAATCATCGTAGAGCATGTATACCCACAAAAGCTACGAGACGTCACAGAAGAACATGCCAAACAAGAAGGGTATCAAAACTTGGAAGACTATAAACAGGCGCTCACAAACATCCATCACGGTGCCGTATGGGATCCGGATATGGAAGTGTGGGCACATGAATTAAAATCGGTTTAAGATGACTATTGATCTCTAAAAAACCGCACAACAAAGTTACAAGAGGTTTGATGGTCAAAGGAAAGTGTTAAATAAAAGTAGTCTACAAATTCACTAGCGTTGCATAAATGTATTTTAATTATTCGGTAAATTATTTATTTCTCTATAAGACAAAAAAGATAACAACCTAATAAAGGTGGCACTGTCCATTTGGTAAAATTATACATTTAATACTTGGGTACAACGACGACGTTTATTTAAATTCAAGTAGGCACCAAGCTTTCGAATCGCTGCGTCCATATATATGACGGTTTCCACAAGGCAGCCTTTAGCCAACGGCTAATTCGAAGCAATGATTTTTTGCTACTTGTTTCTAATTGAATAAGTACATGCAGGCAATAGGTAATCAAAGCTATGTAAATTTGATTTTGCAATGCCGTTTCGCTCATTCCGTAAAAATGCTTGATTTCTACATGTTGTTTAAGCCACTTGAAAAATAGTT
>NZ_JBPYCR010000025.1:0-46189 GCF_051846915.1 Virgibacillus sp. W0181 | reverse complement strand
AAAACATTAATTATCGGAGTTGACATCGCTAAGAAAACTCATGTTGCACGTGCGCAGGATTTTCGTGGCGTTCAATTCGGAAAACCGTTATACCTTGAAAACTCAATGGAGGGTTTTCAAACGTTCACTCATTGGATGGATGAATTAACGGCCCAGCACAAAAAATCTAATGTTATTATCGGTATGGAGCCAACGGGCCATTACTGGCTGCCATTAGCCTACTGGCTAATGGAAAAGCGACTTAAAGTAGTCGTTGTAAACCCAGCACATGTTAAAAAGTCAAAAGAGTTGGATGATAATTCACCAACCAAAAATGATGTAAAAGATGCCAGAGTCATTTCACGCTTAATCCAAGATGGACGCTATTCTGAACCAAATTTACCGGAAGGAATATACGCCGATCTCCGTGAGGGTATGAATATGTATGACCAATTAATGAAAGACCGACCTTCAAGCAGTTCAAGGACGCGTTCACCAATGGATTGACAGATATTTCCCAGAATATACAACAGTCTTTGCAAAATGGGAAGGGCAATCATCGATACAAGTATTAAAAATGGGCATGTTTCCGGATGAAATCATGGGAACAGATGAAATGACAATACTTACAGAAATCCGTAAAAAGGTTAAAAGAGGAGTTGGACTGAAAAAGATCCGACAATTAAAAGAAGTTGCCCGTCATTCTATCGGTATCCGGGAAGGTAAAACCATGGCAAGGATGAAAATCAACACACTGATGGATCAGTACACCCTCCTTCAGGAAAAAATTAGTGATGTGTGGGAAATGATAGAAGGATTAACTAGCACCATTCCAGGTGTAAAGGAAATGACGGACATTAAGGGGATAGGCGATATCACGATAGCCGCATTCTTGGCAGAAGTAGGCAATTTAGCTAACTACTATCATCCGGAACAAATTATTAAATTAGCAGGGTTAAATTTAAAATTGGCCACGTCAGGAAAATGGAAAGGCAGCACGGTAATCACCAAGAGAGGACGCCCAAAATTACGTTCCCTGTTGTTCAAGGTTATTCTGCCATTGGTTAATCACAACCCCGCGTTTAAAGCGATGCATGAATATTTTACGACAAGAAAAGAAAATCCGCTAAAGAAAAAGCAATCACTGATTGCGCTATGTTGCAAGTTAATCCGAATTTTATTCGCTGTAGGTAAAAAACAAGTAGCATTTAGTCCGGAAAAGATGTTAAATGATATTCCCCATTTTAATTTACAACATGTAGCTTAACTAGAACAAAACGTTTTATTGTAGATCTAAAACATCTTAGAATTTCTATTTACTTTAATGAGTAATACCATACATTTGAAGCACGGAGCAGTCGGCAAATTTTTATACGAGCGGGCAACGACCCTGGCAGAAAGCATCGCCGACCCCACTTCATGGATAGACCGAACGAAGGAATGTATGCGCAATTGACGCTGTGAGATGTGGGAGGGTTTGTCACCATGAGTATTGTGGGAATGAAAGGTGCGATCATTACTTAGTGATTACCATTTTTTTCAAAAAGAGAAGGATGGCTTATTAAGTGCACCCTTCTGCATTAAATTTTGTTCGTAATCCGTTTAAAGCGTTATTAATAAATCATAAATTAAATAAAATTATAAGAAAAACAAAGAAAACAAGAGAAAACGTTAGTATATAGAGGGAGTATAAAAAGTTGTTCATAACTGTCTAGCTTAAACGCCCAGCCCCTCGAGGTCTTAAGCAATAACTCTTCGAGGCAAAATTCGCCACTACGATTTCTTGTTTAAGCTATGCCTGAGGCTTAACAGGGCGCTTGCGCTTTTCTTATAATATAACTTTGAGATAATTACGTTTATACAGTAAAAACATTAGTAATCTCCCACCGATTAAATCGATGAAGATCACTTTTATAATTGCGAAGGGTGCTTCATGAAAAACGGCACTTCTTTTGCACCAATTATCCGCACGTAAGTAAATAGTTGCCCCTTATGATGAATCTCATGATCAATTGCATTAGAAAGCCAAAAACTTCCTGGGGCTTTATCCTTGTTAAACTCCACTTCTGTCGTTATATGGGATTTGCTAAGCGATTTCAAATCACGCTTCGTTTTAGCGGTATATTTCGTAACAATGTCGTGTACGTCCTCCATTGACTGATAGTCCTTTTCCGTTTTGGGTGGAGTGAACTCACCGTCTTTAACCAGTTTTACAAACATGTCCATCGATGTGGCAATATGTATTGCTAACTCGCTAACTGTCACCGCATTATCCCACGGTTTGAAATCCATATTTTCATCATCGACTAATTTAATTAAATCATGAACAACAAGCCGGTGCTTCAGCCATCCTTCTACAACTTCATCCATTGCATCCATCGAAAATCCCCCTTGAAGTATTTTTAGATTCTTAAAATTTATATGTAACTATATTTTCATTGTAACCAAAATTCCTACATATTAATAACTTTTGGCATAGGATCTATTTGTATATTCTCTACGGAATTTAAAGTTTGAGTTTTATAACGAGGGTCTTACATTCTCACATTTATTTATCTAGAATCCTCGCTTAAGAAGAAAGCAAACCATTTTATCTTACTTGAAATGGTTTGCTAGATCGTCTGACTCCAATAATATCAAATTGTCCCTAACCTAACGTTTTTGCACTTAAATTCAAAGATTAACCTCATGTTGTTCTTTAACATCTATGTGGTAGTCGAAAGACAAAAATAGAGTGCGAGAAATATTGGTGCTAAAAGAAAAACAAAAAGCATAGACTCATCATATACAATCGGTCGGAGTCAGCTTCTTTGATAGAAAAGCGATCTAGCCTTTAGTCATTCACCTTCGTCCAGTATCGGTAATGTTGTTGAAAATTTAACTTCTTTCATCACTATGCTTGTTTGGATCTTTGATATACTTGTTAATAAGGTTAATTTCCTTATAAAAGTATGAAGATCTTCCCTACTCTGGAGTACGGCCTTAAGCATGTAATCATACTCACCGGTTAAATTAAAACACTCAAGAATCTGTGGCATTTTAAGGACTGTTTCCTCAAATTGTTCTAGCTGTTCTATTTGATGCATGTTCGTGTTTATAAAAATAAAACATAAAAGATCAAATCCTAGTTTTTCTTTGCTTAAAACTACCGCGTACTGATCAATATATCCTTCTTTTTCAAGTCTTTTAAGCCTTGCATGTGTCGCCGGAGGAGAGAGGCTAACTCTTCTGGAAAGTTCTACATTACTAAGTTGCGATTCTTTCTGTAGCAAATCCAAAATCTTAATATCTAAATCATCTAGATCTTTATTGGCAGGTAGCCTCATGACAAATCCCTCTTCTCATCATTTTTTAACTTAACTTGTGCAATTAAAAAATCAATACGAAAAAACATATCTATAGCATATTAGCGAAATTCTGTAGGTTGTTTGGGCTAGGAAAATTATGCGTCAAAAGTGATACTAAATATACATCACAGCCTCTTTACCATAGTTGACGTCAAAACAAAATATAAGAAGTTAGCCTATCCTTTAGTCCGCATTTCCAGACTAACAAGATAGCAGGGTCGATATGAACAAAGTAAATAGGATGTTATCTCTAGGCTGTATACTAATTTAATTATAGTAAACTTATTTCATAATTCAAAGTAATTATTTTTTATTGGAACTTATCAAACATTTAATAGAACGAAGTATTTAATTTTTTTCGGATCATTTCTGTAACACCGGGTATTCTTACAATATACATAGAAACAAAAGAAAAATGTGATAGGACAACCTTATCTGTTGAACCACATTTTTCTTCCAAATGAAAATAAATTAACCTTTAAATATATTTAACTTTCCAATTCTCTCAGCAGCTTCTACCAATCTTTCTTCTGAATCCAATAAACCGATTCTTACATACCCTTCACCTGATTTTCCGAATCCATTTCCAGGAGCAGTTACAACATAAGCTTCTTTTAATAATAAATCGGAAAATTCTTCTGATGTATAGCCTTTCGGAACTGGTAACCATGCAAAGAACGTCCCTTTTGGCCCTTCAACATTCCAGCCAATTTCATTCAATTTTTTAATGAAGATATTTCGACGGCTTTCATACATGTCATTTAATTGTTTAACGACACTTTGGTCACCTGTTAGTGCTTCTGCCGCAGCATATTGTACAGCTCCAAAAATACTCGCGTATAAATGGTCCTGTAACTTATTAATATGCTCAATTACAGATGGGTTCCCGACAGCAAATGCGACCCTCCAACCTGCCATATTATATGTTTTCGATAATGTATAAGTCTCAATTCCGACTTCTTTTGCTCCTTCTGATTGAAGAAAGCTTATTGGCTTTTCTCCATCAAATCCAAATGCTCCATAGGCAAAATCATGAACAACACAAACTTGGTGTTTTTTTGCAACTTCGATCGTTTCATCAAAAAATTCCTTTGTTGCCATTGCAGCAGTTGGATTGTTAGGATAATTTAAGAACATTAATTTTGCACGATCAAGCATTTCCTTGGACATTGAGTCATAGTCGGGCAGGAAGTTATGTTCTTTGAGCAGAGGAAAACGTTCCATTTGTGCATTAGCTAATGCAATCCCTGTTTCATAATCCGGATATCCGGGATTAGGAAGTAAAGCTGTATCTCCAGGATTTAATAAGCACTGACTTAATTCAATTAGTCCAGCCCTTGAGCCGAATAATACTGCTACTTCCTTTTCAGGATCGATCTCAACATCATATTCACTTTTATAAAACTTAGCAACCGCTTCTTTCAAATATGGAAAACCACGAAACGGGGCATATTTGTGATTAGTAGGATCTTGCGCTGCTTCTTCTAATGCTTTAATAATATGATCTGGTGTTGGCGTATCCGGATTTCCACGTCCCAAGTTGATTACATCGTGGCCTTGATCTTCAAGCTCCTGAACTTTATTTGTTAGATTTACAAAAAACTGTTCAGGAAGCCTATCTAATGTTTCAGATCTTTGAAATATTCGCATAGAGTTATTGTTCCTCCTAATAAAATTATTAAGATTATTTTTCCCTGCATCGAAATGCACTAGAATAAAGTGATTTATATTTCATTACTTTAAAGTAAAGCAAGAAACTTTTGGTTCTGTCATATCCATTATTGTAAAATGCACACCTTCACGCCCTAAGCCAGAGCCTTTGGTTCCGCCAAACGGCATAGCATCAATACGATAATCTGTACTATCGTTAATCATAACACCACCAACTCTTAATTCGGACATTCCTTTAAATGCTGTATCAAGACTGGAGGTAAAGATAGCAGCCTGCAGTCCATAATCTACATCATTGGCACGTTTCACTGCATCATTAAAATGTGCGAAGCTTTCAATTATCGTTACAGGACCATAAACTTCCTCTGAGTTCAATTCGCTATGATACGGTACATTTTCGATAAGGGTTGGAGCATAGAAGTTGCCATCTCTAGTCCCCCCCATTAAAAGGTTGGCTCCTTCGGCTAGCGCTTCATTAACTATTGCTTCTACTTTCTTTGCTGCCTTTTCATTAATTAATGGACCCATATCAGTATCTTCACCCATTTTATCACCAACTTTATACTCCTTGGCCATTGTGATAAAACGGTCAACAAATGTTCCATAAATTTCTTCATGTACGAAAAGGCGTTGTACGTGCAAGCAATTTTGACCCGCGGCCCAGAAAGCTCCGCTAACAGTTGATGGGACTGCCAAATCTATGTCAGCATCATTCATGACGATAGTCGGGGCATTACTTCCAAGCTCCATACTAACCTTTTTCAATCCTGCCATTTTTATAATACTTTCACCCGTTTCACGTCCTCCCGTAAAAGAAACCATTCGTACGCGTTCATCGGTAATCAATTTTTTTCCAATTACTCTGCCACGCCCGGTTAGAACTTGAAGGACATTCTCAGGAAGTCCAGCATTAACAAAAACCTCTGCAAGCATAAGGGCACTAAAGGGGGTTTCATTATGAGGTTTGAGGATAATAGCATTTCCCCCAGCAATCGCCGGCCCTACTTTGTGCGCGACTAAATTTAAAGGGTCATTAAAAGGTGTAATAGCCACTATAATACCTATTGGCTCACGAGTATAATAACCTACTTTGTTTTCGGAACCAGGCTGTTGATCAAACGGAATTGTTTCCCCTTTTATTTGTCTTGCTTCCTCTGAGGAAATACGCAATGTTGCAGCACATCTTTCAACTTCTTTACGGGATTCCCGAATTGTTTTGATTCCTTCCATGGCGATAACTTTGGCAAATTCCTCTACTCGACTTTCAATCTCTTCAGATGCCTTTTGTAAAATGGAAATCCTTTGATGGACAGGCATTAATCTTGCCGTCTCAGCCCCTTCTACTGCTGCTTCCAATGCAATTTCTGCATCACGTTCATCTGCCAGCGGTACAGTTCCTATTATACTGTTATCTTGCGGGTTTCGAATTTCCATTTCCTCTTCTTTTGAAGTCCATTTCCCATTCAACAACATTTTTTTATTAAGGTTTTTCATTACCCTGGTTGACATATTTGCCCTCCTATCTTTCCTATCAATAATATTTTCGTAAGGAATTTCCCTCTAAACATTCAAGACGGAAAACTTTATTAATTTTTCCGTCTTGTTAAGAAGAGAGTATTTAATAGTATTGTTTAATGGAATAAATTACTTCACAGAGTCAAGCGCTTGTTTAAGATCATCAATGATATCATCCGGATGTTCCATTCCTACAGATAGTCGCACAAGATTTGATGGAAGAGAAGCTAGTTCACGTCCTTCGTCACCTTGTTGCTGATGAGTAGATACTGCAGGAAGTGTTGCAACACTTTTTACTCTTCCTAAATCAGTTGCGCGAAAAATCATTTTGAACTGGTCAAAGACTTGTTTTGCTTTTTCTACACCGCCTTTAACGTTAAAGCTCATCATATATCCATACCGATTTACTTCTTGACCATAATCGTCGGACCCATCTGCAAGCCACATGTACTTTTTAGCCAAGTTATGCCCACTATTGGACTTAAGCCCTGGATAACCAACAGATTCCACATTTTCATGTGTTTCTAGAAATTCTGCAATTTTCATTGCACTCTTACTCATTTTATCTACACGTGCACGTAAGTGGCGTAAATCATTTAGTACAAAATGTGCATTCATTGGAGCAATATTGTTCCCGTGATCTCTTCTGGATAAAAGCTTAATATAGGTTGCAAAATCTGCTTTCATCTCATCCGTTCCTACTTTACTCGGGATGTCCATTTTAGAAATGATGGCTCCCGCAATAGCAGATCCACTTCCGGCCATTGCTTTACTTACAGAATGTACAACAATATCTGCACCAAGAGCTATTGGTCTCATCAAAGCAGGTGTTGTTAATGTTGAGTCTACGATTAATGGAATTCCATGATCATGGGCAAGTACCGCAATTGCTTCCAAATCAACAAGACTTAAGCCAGGATTTGAAGGCATTTCTGCATATACAAAACGAGTCTTATCATCAACTTTTTGAACCCAATCTTCAGTGTTCGCGGAATCTGTCACCCACCTAACTTCAATCCCATTTTCTCTACTGTATCGGCTTAGAAGCATAAATGTTCCACCATAACACTTTGCATCTACAACAATGTTCGTGCCTGGTTCAGGGTTTTCTATAAATGGATTTGTTGCCATATAGATTGCGGCCATTCCCGAACTGAAAGCTGCTGCACCAGTATCTCCCTTATATCCGTAACCTTCTAGTAGTGCAAGCGTTTCCTCCAAATAAGTAATGGTTGGATTAATGATTCGTGTGTATGCCCACCCAGGCATAACGTAAGCGTTTACAGCCTCTAGATGATTGGAATCCGCAAATTGCTGGGCGGGTGTAAAAAATGTCGGCTCAAGCAAACTTCCTTGATGCTCCAACGCTTCCTCTACTCCATATATTCCGTGTACAGCAATAGTATCAAATTTTTTCTTTTTCATTTCTTGACGACGTTTTTCCTGGTGCGCAAGTATTTTTTCTCCTTTTTCTATATATTTTTGAACTTCAGGGCTAAATTCGTTACTCATATAAATTCCTCCTCAGAATATTTTAATATATTAATAATTATACATAACAACAAAAAATAACGCTATATAATTTTGTTGTTTATGTTAAACATAAAATAAACAAAGGTTTATATGCGTTATTGCCTAATAAATTAAGAAATATTATTTATTTAATAATATTTGAATGAATAAACAAAGCCAAATCTAACAAGTAATATACGAATTTTAATTATATTGTGCAATATTAATATATTAAAAAAGAAATTATAGACAAAGGTTTATAAAATTAGCAGTTATCATCTTTTGTCTTTTTCTATTTTTTCAAAAACGAAGAAACGCACAAAAATACTCAAAACGGTATAGGTTTGAGTTATGGAATTTGATTCCAATAACTAGGCTTAATTTGTGCATCACTGAAAATTTTCGAATGAGACGAAGGTTTATGCCTCACCCAAGAACGTCTTAATTACAAACGTATCTACATTTAAAGTCTAATATTTTACGAACATGTTATCGATCTAACACAATAATATAAGATGCCTTAATAGGTCCATGAACACCAACAACAAGATTAAATTCGATATCTGCACTATTGCTTGGGCCAGATATGAAATTTACGCATGAAGGGATTGCCTCTCCAGCAAGAACCTTTTTACGTATCTGTTGTGCTGCCTGCGTTAGTCTTGGTACAATTGTACTCTTTGGAATAATTGCAATATAAGCTGTTGGTAATAGACTAATAGAGCGTGCTTTTTCCTTATCATTGAACAAAACAACTGTACCGGATTCAGCCAAGGTTATATCACTAAAAGTAATGCCGATATTAGACCCTTTTGCATAATCGATGTATTCTTTTCCGAGTAAAGGATCCCACACATGTGTATCTTCTCGTTCCAAAAGCTCTTCTATTCCATAACTTTTAAAGCGATGGTCTTTTGGTGTAACGATTGGTCCATTACCAAGGGTTTTTATTTCATCTAATAAAATAGGTAACAACGAATCCCCTGTTGCTGTCCGAACGTTTGTATGGATGGTCTCACATGCTAACTTAAACTCGTCGACTAACTCGTCCTTTGTTAAATTATCTAGCACTTTAAGTTGTGGTTGGAATTCCTTATTAGGTCGTGTTATTTTTGTTGATCGACGATTTCTTCCAAGACCATTAGCAATGTTATTTAGAAAATCCTCCCTATTTTTTACTGTTCCTCTTTTCATTTGTATTCCCACCTTTTTGATGATAAGCAAACCATTTACGAAAATTTTCTTTACTTGGAGCTGGTAGATCACGACTTTTCGTCCAATTTTTTAATAAAAATGGCCCTTTTTCAATTTTATCACCCTTTTTCCAAGGCTTGGTCATTATTGGAGCTGACTTTGTTGCTATTTGGTATAATAAAGAGGATGATGTTGTTTTACCGAATCCCTGCATGGCAACCCTTTCACTCAGAGAACCCTGTCCTTCACCCTCCACAATACGTTGCCTATGTTTAATTAATAATTCATGCAGTGGAATTTTTACAGGACATGCCTCCGTACAAGCCCCGCATAAACTAGATGCAAATGGCAACTCTTGATATTCCTCATATCCACCAAGGATGGGAGATAAAACAGCACCTATTGGACCTTGGTAAATTGATCCATATGCATGGCCACCAATATGACGATATATCGGACAAACATTGACACATGCCGCACAGCGAATACAATGTAGAGCATCTTGGAATTCCGTACCAAGGGCTTTTGAGCGCCCTGCATCCAGTATTACGAGGTGAAATTCCTTCGGTGCATCAACAGACTCCTCTTCCCCGTCTGGTGTAATCGCCGTCAAATAGGTTGTAAGCTTCTGAGCACTTCCGCTACGACATAATAATGTAACCATTACATCTAGGTCTTCCCATGTCGGAACAATCCGTTCCATACCCATAACACTAATTTGTGTTTCCGGTAGTGATGTAACCATATTTGCATTACCTTCATTTGTCACAAGTGTTACGGTACCTGACTCAGCTATAGCAAAATTACAACCTGTAATACCAATATCGGCCTGAAAAAATTGATCTCGTAACATGTCTCTCGTATATGCTGTTAACTCTTCAGGGTTAGCTGATCCTTTATATTCTATTTTCTCTCGATAAGTGTCTCGTATTTGTTCCTTATTTTTATGTAAAGACGGTCCCGTTATATGGGATGGACGATCCCCATCCAATTGAAGAATATATTCTCCTAAATCCGTTTCAAGAACATTACAATCAACACTTTCTAAAGCTTCATTTAGACCTATCTCTTCAGTAACCATTGATTTAGTTTTAATAATATTTTTTGCTTCTTTATTCGCTACAACATCCTGTATATAATTATTTGCTTCCTCCGCTGTTTCAGCAAAAAACACATGACCACCGTGCTCTGCTACTTTTTCACTTAACTGCTCTAAATAATAATCAAGATTATTTAAAGTATGGCGACGAATTTCTTCCCCAGCATTCCGCCATTCTTCCCAATCGCCAAAATGTTTATCTCCCACCGTTGCATTAATCTTTGTTGCACGTAACGTATCTTGAGCGGAAGAAGTTGCATTCCGCATGAATGAATCATTTAGGCCTTCTTCAACACGCTCAAAAAACTTTTTATGCCCAATTTTCATTGACATTATACTACCCCCATAATTGTTCGATAGATTCTATATTAGCCGCTTTTAATAGTTCAAGGATATTCCCTGATAGAGCATCAATACGTATTGTCTTTAAACCATTCAATGGGAATGTTATGAAATTTTCCAAATACATTGTTTATACGGAGCCTTTCCTATTTCGTTTACTTTTGAAAATACATATCAATACCTGATAAATTACTAAGCGTCTGTTTTATTTAAAATCTGAGCAATATGTTTAACTTCAATTGGTTTTCCTAGACGGTCAATTCGACCTTTTATATTCATCAGACATCCGCTATCTGCTCCAACCAAAACACTAGCACCTGTTTGTTCAATGTGATGAATCTTTTCATCTACCATCTGTTCTGAAATTGGACTCATTTTAACTGCAAAGGTGCCTCCAAAACCACAACAATCATAGGCATGCCCAAGTTCCATTAAATTAAGTTTTTTAACATTTTTTAAAAGCTTAAATGGCGCTTCTTTTACTCCAAGTAACCGTGTCATATGACACGATGTGTGATAAGTAGCGGTTGCCGCATATGTAGCTCCTACATCTTCCACTTCCAAAACATCCACTAGAAATTGTGTGAATTCAAATGTTTTTGCTTTTAATCTTCGAGCAGCCTCCTGCCACTTATACCCTTCATCTTTCAATAATAGCTCATACTCATTAATCATTGCAGCACAAGAACCTGATGGTGTCACTACATACAATGAATCCGAAAAAACTTCAATCATATGTTTAGCAGTTTTTATTGCATTTCTATGATAACCACTATTAAATGCAGGCTGTCCACAGCATGTCTGATCCTTCACAAAATCTACTTCACAATCAAGCCTTTCCAATATTTCCACCACATCTTTGCCAACATCAGGATAAAACACTTCTCCTAGACAGGTAATAAATAATGAAACCTTCATGCTTTTCACCTACGATTCCTTTTTTATATAAAAAATATCCTAACACTGAAGTATTAAGATATTAGTATTTTAAAGCCCTATAGACTCACTTAGTTCGAGTCAAATTATAACTTTTCTTAATTTAATTAGAGGTCACCTATTTTAATTAAGCACTATTTAATGGCCTAGTAAATTCGGTAAAAACATAACGATTTGTGGAAAGGCTATCAAAATAATTAATACTATTATTAGAATTAAAATCATTGGAAAAACTTGTACAACTAATCGTTCAAACGAAACATCCGCTATACTTTGAGCAACAAATAGATTCATTCCGACAGGAGGGGTCAATAATCCAATACATAAATTAATAATCATAATTACCCCAAAAAACACTGGATCATAGCCTAACTCAACAACAATTGGTAAAAATAGTGGGGCAAGTAGAATAATACTTGATGTCGGGTCTAGAAACATACCAGCGATAAGTAGTATAACGTTAATCATAATCATAATTAAAATCGCGCTATCACTCAAAGATAAAACAGATTCAGCAATCCTTTCTGGAATTCTTTCCAGTGCGAATAAACGCCCTAATACTGTAGCTCCACCTAACAAGAACATTACAATCGCTGATAACAATGCCGAATCCACAAAAGCTTCTTTTAAGACTTTGAAATTAATAGCTTTGTAAACTACTGCGCCAACAACTAATGAGTATACAGAACCTACAACTGCAGCTTCTGTTGGTGTAAAAACCCCCGTATAAATCCCACCAAGAATAATAACAGGTAAAAATAAAGCCCACTTTGCTTTATATGCATCTTTCATAATAGCTTTAATACTTGTTTTACCACCAAGCCCTTTATATCCGCGTTTTTTAGAAGTGAAATAATTGTAAACTATTAGACCCATTCCTAAAATAACTCCTGGAATTGCCGCTGCAGTAAAGAGTGCAGTAATAGAAACACCAACAGTAACACCATAAATGATTAACGTAATGCCTGGCGGTATCACTGGTCCCATTGTTGCGGATGCAGCAACAAGAGCACCTGCATAGTCTCTGTCATACCCTTTTTTAGCCATTAACGGCACCATTATAGCACCGATTGCTGCAACCTCTGCAACTCCAGAGCCCGATATGGCAGCAAACAATAAACTTGCAACAATAGTGGTCATTCCTAATCCACCTGTTATGCGGCCGACAAGCGATTCTGCAAAATTTATAAGACTCTCTGCTATTCCGCTCTTTTCCATCAGAGAACCGATTAGCATAAAAAAGGGTATTGCGAGTAAAGTAAATGAATCCGCAGTGGTTACCATTGCTTGCGCCAAGTTAGTAATCATATTTACTTCTTGATAATATATGAAAAAAACGACAATTGTTGAGAGTGCTAGAGCGACTGCTATTGGTATGCTAATAAATAAAGATCCTAATAAGACAGCTACTAGAACGGTTGTCAAAGTTGCTCCCTCCTTCTTAAATGCTATTTATCATTAAATCTTTTTTTTCTAAAGAACACCTTTAAAGATGGATAAATACTCGTTTCAATAAGCCTTAATGAAAATCCAATTAAGCCGATAACGCCTGGAAGATACATAATCCATTTCGGTAGCCAGCGAACCGCAGTATAGACTGTGTTGTTTCCCATCAAGAAAATCATATTGTTATACACATGATAAGCCATGTAAAAACCAAAAATTACTGCAATCAGATCACCAACAAACAAGAAAAAGGGGCCGATTTTTTTAGGGGCGATAGAATTTATAAGTGAGACTCTTAAATGCATGCTTTTCCCCGCAGCCAAACTAACACCAGCAAATGTTATCCAAATGAACCCGAGTCTGGCCATAGGTTCAATCCAAGCATAAGAATCCGAGAAGACGAACCTGGATGCTACTTGAACAAACAAAGCAATCATCATAAACATGAAGATAACTACAATGACGTATATTTCGATATTTGCGAATCGCGGCTGTTTAGGCTTAAGTTGATTTTGATCCACTTCCTGTATTTCCATTTATTTCACAACCCTTCTTTTGAAAAAAGCGGTGAAAGGAGAATGAAGGCGAAAAACTTTACTCGCCTTCACATCATTTCACATTTAAATCTTACTGATTATTAAAGTATTCTTCCTGAGCATCCAAAGTACGTTGCAATAGATCATCACCAATCTCAGGTGCCCATTTATCATAAAGAGCATCTCTAACAATTTCGGCGAATTCCGCACGTTCCTCATCAGTCAATTCTACAATTTCATTTTCGCCACTTTCTAAAATCTCTTGTTTAATTTCCTCATCTTTTTCAATGACTAAATCTCTTTCAAAATCACTTGCTTCTTGGGCTGCTTCCCTTACTTCCTCTTGTTGTTCCTCACTTAATTTATCCCATACAACTTTAGAGATAAGCATAGGCAATGCGTCATAAATATGCTGAGATTCTGTGATATAAGGTGACACTTCAGCATAACCATTTAAGTAAATATTAGTATACGGGTTCTCTGCGCCATCAACAACCCCTTGTTCTAAAGCAGTAAATAACTCTGTAAATGCGATATTAGTTCCTGATGCACCAAGTGATTTCATGAAGTCGACATGCACTGGAGTCTCCAATATTCTAAATTTCAACCCTTCCATATCAGCGGGTTTTTCAACCTTTTCATTAGCAAAAAGATGTCTCCAACCTTGGTCAAACCAGCCAACTCCAATAATTCCAGAATCCTCAACACTTTCTAGAATCTCTGTTCCAATTGGTCCATCAAGTATATGTTCAGCAACCTCATTATTTTTAAACAAATACGGAAGATCTAGCATTAATGTTTTATCTGTAAATGCACTTAAAATCGCTACAGAAGGAATCATTGCACCTATTGTTCCTTGCTGCAATTGTTCTAGTAATTCAGGATTTGATCCTAATTCACCATTAGGATAAATTTCTACTGTTACTTCTCCATCCGTTTTTTCTTCTACTAATTCAGCAAATTTCTTAACTCCGATTGCATAAGCCGTGTCTTCTCGCGTTACATGGCCAAGCTTGATTACATGTTCACTGGCGCCACTGGCTTCTTCTGAACTACTATTATTATTTTCTTCTTCGGTATTTCCTTCAGAGGATGTACTGTCTGTTTCTCCACTGCCACCACAAGCAGTAATAATACTAGCCACTATAATTAATACCAATAACATAAATAACTTTTTCAATTTCATAGTGAAGCCTCCCAAAATAATTTTATTATTTGTTATATACCATATACCATTTATCATTGACTTGTCTATGACTAATTTACTTTATAAAGATTGAGTAGCTATTTTATTTAATCTTCAATAATTAGTTCAGGAACAATGGGGATTGCGTTTTCAATAGTTGCACGATTTGGAGACGTTTTAATTACGGTTTGATGAATTTTTTCATATTGCTCTTTTGTTCCATCTCCTTTCACACGAATTTTATACTTAACATCTTTGAATGCAATTGGCGCGTTCGGGTCCACCTCCAAAAACCCTCTCAGATCTAGACCGGCATCCATGTCGATTTCTAGTTTTTCAAGCGTAATACCCATTACGGAAGCACCAACTGAAAAACCAACCATCATACATGCCCCCATGCCGCCCAGCAAATATTCTTGTGGGGTTGGATGCTTATTTTCTCCCAAAAGTTGTTCTGGCTCATCGACAATAAAAGAAAAGTTCCTTTCTAATGTTTGATCGCCTAATTGAATTCCTTTGGTAGTAACTTTAGATTTAGTTCCTCCCTGCCATTCTAAATTAACTTTATAGTCAATCATTGCACTATCGGCGCTTTGCTTAATCTCCTCTATATAATCTTTCAGGGCAGGTACATTAATATCATTAAAAATTTGTTCACTCATTATGTTACTCCTCCATGTATTTGTTATATTTTTTAACTTATTTTGTTTTGATCTACTACTTCACTTAAGATTCTTTCCAAAAAATAACGTTGACCATACGACGCTTGAGTCCTGTCATTACTGCAAATTGCAATTTTTACTTATACGAAAAAGAGGAGTGATCCTCATTTACCACCAAGTTTTCATCAACTACCGTTTACTCCACGAATATATTTTTATACCAACTGATTACAACTTCATATTCAACCGATTGATTTACAGTTGAATATGTATGCGTTTGCAACAATTGCTCTCATATCAACCACAATATTCAGTTCATACTACACTGCTTTTATTGTATATACTTATTTTTATGATATTGTAAATATTTGGAAAATTAATTGAATAAATTGGTATTACGATTAATTAAATTCACTACCCAAGCTGTTTAACTTTTTTTTGAATTGCTATTAAATCTTCGATGACAGAATACCCTGTCTCCAATCGACCTGCTCCTGGTCCAATAACCGTTATATCCCCAAGTATTTCTGTTGTGAAAGTAATTGCATTTGTAGCTCCATTTACAGATGCCAAAGGATGCTCTTTGTCAATTTTGACTGGCTTAACTTCACCTTTCCAACCATCACTAGATTCCTCTAACCGGCCTAAGAGCTTAATCGTTTGATTGTTTTTTCTAGCTTCTTCCATATCCTTTATCTCTATATTTGTAATCCCTTTCATAACAACGTCTTTTAATTCAAGATTCTGGTTCAAAACTAAATTAGCTAGTATAACCACCTTCCCAGCTGCATCATGACCTTCAACGTCACCAGCCGGATCTGCTTCCGCATAACCAAAATCTTGAGCTTCTTTCAAAGCCTCATCATAGGCGAACCCTTCATTCATTCTTGTCAAAATATAATTGGTTGTTCCATTCAATATTCCTTCAATCTTAGTAATGTTGGATGCTTTCAATGATTCCATTGCCGTTATGAGTGTTGGTGTACCGCTCATTACAGTACCTTCCACCCTTAATTGAGCACCCGTTTGATTACTTACTTCCATTAATTTTTTATAATGTAAAGCAATCGGGCCTTTATTTGTAGTTACTACATGCACCCCTTTCTTTAATGCCTCTTTCATATGTGTAAATGCTGGCTCGCCGGTTTTAAGATCCGTATAAGCAAGCTCAACCATTACATCGATATCAGCATTTTGAATGGTTTCTATTGCGGACCAGCCTTTATGTGTAGCTTCTAGGTCTTCAAGTGATTTCCCCGCTTGCACCGTTTCCAGTAACGAGGCAATGTCTAGTCCTTCCGGATTATAAATGCTCCCTTTAATAGGGTCACTAATGGCAACTATTATTGGTGCAATGCCACTATCCTCAAGCAACTGTTTCTTATCTTTCAATATGGAAGCAAGACCTTGACCAACATTACCAAACCCTATGAGTCCCAACTTCATTTTTTTAGTCACTTTTTCCCTCCTAATAACGAGTAGTTTAAAAAAACAAAACAGTGATTGGTTAATAGATTAACATAAATAACAAAAAAAGTAACTAAAATTTCCGTTGATACTTAATATTCAAAACATATTAATTAAATATATGGAAATAACTAATATTATTAACGTGAGTCAATTCATCTACATATTAAAAATAAACTCTTTAAAGTTGAGTTTTTTCATCTGAAGCAAGACACTATAATTTAATTCAAATATTCATTAAAATGATGAGAGATCATTGTCTCTATCAGGTTTGCTACGCCTAAATCCTTGTCCGCCTCGTTTTTCATGGTGTAGCATAATTTATTGATTTGTTTTTATCAAATGGTTGATCATAACTTACATCATTTTTTTATAGCATGTTTTTTATCGTGTCATTTTTGATTTGAACCGGTTATTTGATTCAAATCAGAAAAACGCTTTTCATGAACTATTTACATCTTTATTCACAAGATACTTTGGAGCTTTCCCATTCAATGCATCTACAACACTTTGTGCTGCTTTTGTTCTGAATTCCTGCATAGATTCTTCGGAATAAAATGCGCTATGAGGAGTTATAATAACATTTTCCATTTTCAGCAATGGGTTGTTGCTTGCGACTGGTTCATTTTCTAAAACATCAAGTGCCGCACCAGCTATTTGTTTGTTTTGCAAGGCCTCAACTAGATCGTCTTCATTGATAATTGGCCCTCGTGCCGCATTGATGATTACCGCATTTTTTTTCATAGTACTTAAGTTATCCTTATTTATTAAATACCTAGTTTGTTCATTTAATGGAACATGTACGGTCACAAAATCTGATTCTTGTAGAAGAATATTTAAATCGGTTGGCTCAGCGCCAGCTTCCCTAATATCGTCATCTGCGACGAATGGATCATGTACTAAGATATTAAAACCAAAATGTTTTATTTTTCTAACTAAGCTTCTTGGGATACGGCCAAACCCTAAAACCCCTAATGTTTGATGTGAATAACGATGAATTGGTGCGCCATATCTATAGCTCCAGTTTCCTTCTCTTACACTATTGTTATACTGAACAATCTTCCTTGACCAACTTAGAAGTAAAGCGATTGCATGGTTGGAAACCTCTTCAATCCCATAATCAGGAACATGCGAAACGTATATGTTGTGTGACGTTGCAGCATCTAAATCAACTACATCGACGCCCACCCCGTATTGAGAGATAATTTTACAGTTTTTCAATTGAGAAATTACTTGCGCGTTTATCAATGCATATTGGTTAATAATGCCATCTGCGTCACCGGCCAACTCAATAATCTCTTCATCTGTTTTACATTTACCACTT
Source organism: Virgibacillus sp. W0181 (assembly GCF_051846915.1). NCBI lineage: Bacteria > Bacillati > Bacillota > Bacilli > Caryophanales > Bacillaceae > Virgibacillus > Virgibacillus sp. W0181. The sequence goes on along the minus strand of NZ_JBPYCR010000025.1, from coordinate 27,973 downwards.
ACAAGCTCAATATCTAATTGTGACAAAACCTCTCTTTCGATATTCAATGTTTTAAATTCGTAATCGATTACTGCAACCTTATATTTGTTCATTTATTTTGCCCACCTTTATTATTTATTTAATTTAAATGTTTTAAAATAAAATACTCCTATGTAGAATCGTTTCCTTTTGCAGTCTTCTGATGGATGACGAGCAATGGTTCAGGTATTGTTAATGCATATTACGCAATTAGGTAAATTGATTATTTTCTTACCTTGCATAATAAGCATTATGGAATGTTATGCTAAATAATTAAATTACGAGGATGTTATTAATCTAGGTGATTTTGTGAGTGAATTAGGATGGGTTTAGTTCAGTATTGTTTTTCAGCTCAGCACTTCAAAGCAGCAATTTTTTTGTCTAGACATGTTACCGCTATTTCACATAATTAAGGTAAATTTTGCTATAAAATAAGGAGTAAAATATCCCAAGGAGACCTATACATTACATACGTATCAGCTAAAGCACTACTCAAACATAAGTAAATTGCTTACATACAATTTTCACCTCCAATGAAAAAATGGTAAAGACTATTTTCAATAATTCGATTCCTCTTCAGTATAAATATGTTAACATAAACTACTCAAAAAGTAATTATCGTTTTACAAAGTTAATAATATTATGACTAAACAGTTAAAATAATTAGTTACTATTTAATTTTATTAACTAAATGCTTATCACTAGCGTTATACAAATTAATTTCGAATATTTCACATATGTTTATCTTTAAAACAAAAAACTAGTATCCTAATTTGTTAAGGTAGGTTATACAGTTTATTTAGGGTGGTAACGACATTCAGTCACATTTAGATAGGTTCCAAGCTGTTGCAACGCTGCGTTCATATATAAACCCCATTGCTCGATTATTTTGCGTAAAACTGTAATTTTCTTCACCAACACTATTTATTGTAGAGCCAAAAAAAGAGCCAAAACACAATGTTTTAAGCTCCTTATCATTTGTAATATTTACCCTAATACAGCACGATCATTATCTAGCTGTGTTCCGCGAATGCGCTGGAACTCATGAAGCAGATCTTCAATCGTTAATGCCTGCTTCTCTTCTCCGCGTACGTCGAATATAATTTGTCCTGCGTCCATCATAATTAGGCGATCACCCAAATCGAGTGCTTGCTGCATGTTGTGTGTGACCATCAACGTAGTCAATTCGTATTTTTTCACGACGTCTGCAGTAATCTTTGTAATTAATTGCGCACGGTTAGGATCAAGCGCAGCCGTATGCTCATCAAGCAACAGTATATTCGGTTCTGTAAAGGTCGCCATTAACAGAGATAAAGCTTGTCGTTCTCCGCCTGACAGCAAACCAACTTTCGCCGTTAATCTGCTATCCAGTCCAAGATTTAACGTCTGCAAATAATCTTGGAAAAGCTCTTTTCTTTTTTTAGTTACACCCAATTTTAGCTTTCTTCTTTTATCCCTAGAGTACGCCATCGCCAAATTTTCCTCAATCGTCATGGAGGGGGCTGTACCGGCCATTGGGTCTTGAAATACACGTCCAATATAGGAAGAGCGTTTATATTCCGGTAAATAATCAACCCGTTTATCATTAATTAAAATGTCTCCCACATCCGGAGTCAAATAGCCGGAAATGATATTCATTAACGTGGACTTTCCGGCACCGTTCCCGCCAATTACTGTGACGAATTCACCTTTATTTAGCTGTAGATTTACATCCCGTAAAGCCTTCTTTTCATCTGGGGTACCTTCATTAAAAGTGATTGATATATTTCGTAGATTGAGCATACTACACATCCTCTACTTTCAGTTCAGCACGTTTTTTCAGTCTGCGCTTTTTCTCCCTGTGCGCCTGCATTACTTTCGGGGTTACTAATGCCAGAATGACGAGCACCGCAGTAATGAGCTTCATATCTCCGGTTTCCAAGAAATCAACCCGTAGTGCCAGAGTTACGACAATTCGGTAAATGATCGCGCCACCGATTACTGCTATCGTTGCAACTGCAATGGTTTTCTTTCCAAATAAAGCTTCTCCAATAATAACCGAAGCAAGCCCAATAACAATCATACCTATTCCCATATTCACATTTGCAACACTGCCGTGCTGGGCAATCAATGCACCAGATAAAGCCACGAGCGCATTTGAAATACCTACCCCAACGATGATGAGCGTGTCTGTATTCGCGGATAAGCTTCGAATCATTCGCTGATTATCACCTGTTGCCCGAAGCGCTAAACCAACTTCCGTTTTAAGAAAGAAATCGGTCAGGAACTTAATAATAAGAGTAATGATAATCATAACGATAACGATGACCCATGTAGTCGGAACCCGCTCTGCACCCAATGTAGTCAATATTCCGTTCAAAAACGAATCGAGTCCTGTATTCGCCCATACAGCTTCCAATTGCTTAAAAAAGGACGACTCATTTAATAAAGATAATGTCGGTTGCCCCATAATGCGCAAATTTATGGAATACAAAGCAATCATCATAAGAATTCCTGATAGTAAGGCATTTATTTTACCTTTTGTATGAATAATTCCGGTAATACAGCCGGCAATAAATCCGGCAAGTGCGCCCATCAATGTTGCAAGTGCGGGGGGCATTCCATTAATAATCGAAATTGCCGCAACAGCCCCACCGGTAACAAAACTTCCATCTACTGTCAGATCAGGGAAATCCAGCACGCGGAAGGACAAATAAACTCCTAAAGCCATAATTGCATAAATGACGCCAGATTCAACTGCGCCGAATAAAGATAAAAGCATAATTGCCTCCTTCCCGCACTTTAGTAATATATGCATTTTCTCAAAAAATTGCGTTTGCCTATTTATTGAAAAATAAGTTCTTGTATTCTCTATTAAAACTATTGTAACGATAAACTATATAATCGTCACCATTTTATGCTATTTCAATGTGATAAAGAAAAGCGCAAGCGCCCTGTTAAGCCTCAGGCATAGCTTAAGCAAGAAATCGTAGTGGCGGCTTTGGCCACAAGAAGAGTTATTGCTTAAGACCTCGAGGGGCTGGACCTGGCAGGCTTCCACGTCCTGGGACTGCGCGTAAATGCTCGCTCCACCGAAAAAATTTGTACGTCGAAGCTAGACAGCTATGCGCAAAACTTTATACTTTCTAACCTCTTTACAAAAGAACAGCGAAGCAGGCCATAGCCTGCTTCTACGCTCTTTCACTATTGGTAACACTATAAATTTTATTATTCAGCGGGGTCTACAAACTGGGCTTCTTCATCCCATTCATCCTGCCACTCAACACCTTGCTCCTCGGCTGCATCTTTATTAATAAACAACTGAATTTCCGGTGGGTACTCAACAGGAATATCTGTTGTTGTTTTTTCACCTGTCAAAATGTCAGCAGCCATTTCGCCTGTCCGATGGCCAATCGTAAAGTAGTCAATTCCAAATGTAGCAAATCCACCTTTTGCAACGGAATCAGGCTCCCCGACAACGAGTGGAATATCTTGGTCGTTCGCAACAGAAATGACACTATCCAATGCTTCAACAACTGTATTATCCGTAATAATGTAGAATACATCAACATCACTTACGAGTGTTGTTGCCGCTTGCTGTACTTCAGAACCATTTGCTACCGTGCGTTCTTGCAAGGTTAAACTAGTTCCTTCTGCAGCTTCTTGAACCGCTTCAATTTGCGTGACAGAATTTGGCTCGCCTGCGTTATAAATGAGTCCGACTGTCGCATCTTTATAATACGAATCAATGAACTTTATTGTCTCGGCAATTGCATCCGGGTGTAAATCAAGTACACCGGTTATATTTTCGCCCGGTTCATCCATTGAAGGTACAAGTCCAGCATCGACAGCGTCAGTGACAGATGTAAATACAATCGGAATATCGCTTGTCGCCTCAGCAGCACCAAGTGCACTTGGTGTAGAGTTAGCAAAAATCAAGTCCACCCCATCCGCAACAAAGCCATCCGAAATCGGCTTCACATTATTCGGGTCGTTTTGAGCACTTTGGAAATCAAACTCTACATCGAGTCCCGCTTCTTCCAGTGCGGCTTGAAAACCTTCATATGCTCTGTCCAATGACGGATGTTCTACTATTTGTGAAGCACCGACTGTATAAGTCTCGGCCTCTTCTGTTTCGCCCGTCTCTTCTGACTCTTCTGAAGATGACGTATTTTCTTCCTCTGTTTCAGCTTCATCATTTCCGCCGCCACAAGCAGCCAGAGCCAAAACAGCGATAACGGCAATTGCCATTAATTGTAACCATCTTTTCATTTGTACTCCCCCTTGTTTTTTTCTACTGTCCTACTTCTGTATTGATTAGATATAAAATGTGTACTTTATTTTGAACAGTTGTAAATCTATTATACTAATAATCTCCTCCTCTAGTCCACCCGAAAATGAATAAACTAGTAGTAAAATTACAACAGAATCAGTTTAAGGGAGACAAATTCTGCGGTAGGGGCTAAAGAGCAATAGATTTCTAAATTAATTAAAACATTTTAAATGTACATTCTTCCGCGTTTATTTATAGACAATTTAAAAATCCTGGAGTGATGATTTAACGCAAATAATTTCATTAGCACCTATTTTCGCTTCGTTAATTGGTTCATTTCTCATATTGAACGTACCATTCTCCGTCAATTTCTTTGATTCCGGTACCTCGATAGTCGGAACGAAGCAAGTGTTGTTGTTCCTCAATATTTCTCATAGGAGCGAGAATTTTCTCTTCAAACGAACGTTTGTTTAACTTCATTTCCTTTATGAAAACATAGCGCAGCTTTCCTTCATACTTTTCTTTTAAAGCTACTATTTCCAAGCCTAAAGCTAGCTTATCTTTCAAGCTTGGTATATTAAACGGCGCAACCGTTGCACTTACGTAATGGAAACGATCCGTGTCCAGCTCCTGCATAACAATCTGACCCATCACTTGCTGCAGACGGCTCCCACGAAACGCTGGATCAACACATGAAATTTCTTGATAAATTACTTTTGAAAGTTCTTCTTTCGGAAGCCCGGCATCCAACCCAAAATGTTCCTCATCCATTGGCGGTTCCAGCATCCCTCTTAGAGCAATTAACTTTTCTTCCACAAAAACACCAACGACAAAACCTTTCCCGGAAAATATGGTCGTGTATTCTTCAACAGATAAGGGCTGTAATGTATCTTTGTTTTCAAGTGAATCAATTACTTTTTCCTGCAGTTTCATCATAATTGGCATATCATGGACAGATAAATCTTCCACTCTATATGCTTGTCCATTTCTTAATGTTCCTGTTTGTAAAGGGACTTTCATTTTATGCTGTAATCCTTTCCGAAACGATTGTTAGTTCTTGCAGTACGTTCTCATCTATATCCACGCCTAATCCAGGCTTTTCTGTCAAGCGAATAAACGGAACATCATAATGCAGATTCCCTATATCCTTTGAAAATTTCAAAGGACCAGTTAATTCAACGCTCGTAATTATTTTTTTAGAAAAAGAAACATGAAAACCAGCTGCTGAACCAATCGACGATTCTACCATGGAGCCGACTTGGCAATCAATTTGTGCCATTTCTGCCATGTGTGCTAGCTTCATGGCCGGATAAATACCGCCACATTTCATTAATTTAATATTTACTTTGTCTGCTGCACGCTTTGCGATAATTTCACGCATTTCCCGAACGCCGCGCATCCCTTCATCCATCATTAGTGGAAAGGCAGATTTCGATTTTACTTCAACCATCGCATCAATATCATCTGCTAAAACCGGTTGCTCAAACCAGTCGATCGTAATTCCCTTTAGTCCTTCAAGTGCTTGTAACGTATTTGCACTTGTTTGCCAGCCTTGATTGACATCAACGCGAATAGCAATATCCTCTCCAACACGTTCTCTAACTGCCTTAATACGTTTCACGTCTTCTGAAATATCCGTTCCAACCTTCATTTTAAATGAACGGTAGCCTTGTTCTACTCTATTAGCAGCTTCATCAGCCGTTTTTTCCGGTGTATTAATACTGAGTACATGAGTAATTGGGAACTCTTCATGATAGCGTCCTCCCAACAAATCATATACCGGTACTCCAAGTGCCTTTCCCGCCAAATCATAGCAAGCAATGTCAATGGCAGCTTTGGCAGTAGGCGCCCCATAGATTGCTTTATCCATTAAATCATGGATACGCTCCATATGGAAGGGATTTTCTCCAATAACCGCCGGAGCTAATTTTGTTTTAATAACGTGGTAGGTTCCTTCTGCTATTTCGCCCGTTACATGTTCATCGGCTAAACCTTCACCATACCCGACTAGACCCGTATCTGTCGTTACTTTTACAATGACCGAAGCCATGGAGTAATTAGTTGAATAACTAATAACGAACGGTTCCTCCAATGGCAGCTCTATCGAATAAATTTCTACCTCTTTTATTTTCACGAAAAGACCCCTTTCATTATTATTGTCTAAAGCTTAAAACAACCAACATGTCTACCGTCATTATCGCATGTTTATGAAACGATTTAAAGACAAATAGTGACAGTTAAATTGTTGACATACGTGATAATGATTTTGTTAGAAGTCTTTTATATTTATAGTTGTTCACGTTATCCATTGCGTATGTTTATAGTTTTTTATTTGTACACTATTTATTTTTCCATATCACTTAATAAAGATATAACCGTAATCGATGCCTTTTCCAATTCTCTAAGCGCATCGTTCGCTCCTTGTGCATCATCGTTTTCATAACAGTTCACTGCCAGTTTAGCGTAATAATGAACTGCTTCATGCGGCTTTTCCAGTTGTTTAAATGCTTCTGTATTTTTAAGCTCCTCTGATAAATTGCCATAATACCATTTACCTAGTCTGCACGTTTCGTGTGAGGTTACTTCTTCCGATCGGATTTGGACCAAACCGAGAAACATATTATAAATATTCCATTTCCAGAGAAGGTGATCGGTTTTCGCTACACGGATTATATCGGTAGATTCTAAATGAATATTTGTATCGAAAAATGATAGACGGTGCTGATCCATTTGCTTGCTTAAATCAAAAATCACTTTTGCTGTTTGTTTAGCTTGTCTTTGCAAATCAGTACTAAGTTCATAAATGACTGCATTTCTATTCGTTATTTCTTGCACGGTCGATGCTTGTTCTTCACTCATTGCAGCAATTTGATTGGTTTCCTGATTAATACTTTGCATGGTGGAAACAATCTTCAGCAATTCACTTCCGGCAGAGCGCGAACCCGTTACACTTTGATTTACCCAATCGCCTGTTTGCTTTATTTGATCAGTAACTTCACTAGAGACATTTTGTAAGGACTCCATATTGGTTGTAATTTGCGCAATTTGTTCTTTTGTATGCTCTGATAATTTTCGCACTTCCGCAGCAACAACCGCAAAGCCTTGCCCATGTTCACCTGCTCTTGCTGCTTCAATACTAGCATTTAGTGCAAGCAAATTTGTCTGATCCGCAATTTCTTTTATAACATTAATAATTCCCTGTGTGTTTTCAATTTCATCATCCAAATGGTCGACCTTTTTCACGACGTCGCTATATACCATACCTACTTGTTCAATATCCTGTAACGTATCGTCAATTACTCGCTTACTTTCTTCCGCTGATTGAACAGCCGCTTCTGTGCTTTCTGCTACTTTAACTGCATGATCAGAAACTTCTTGAATCGAAGCACTCATTTCTTCTGTAGCTGAAGATACGTTATGTGTTTCATTCATTTGTTCATCCATACCTTCGATCAACATTTGAGTCGTATCTAGCTGTGTTGTATAGTTAATCATATCGGATGTACCAAATAGAAACTTTTTGAATGTGTCTTCGGTATATACTTCTACAATTAACTGCTGATCGAATGCAGCAAGCTTCTGCACAGCAAGGACTAAGTCAAGCATACGTTTTTTATGCAGCTTTTCCATTAAAATGGATGTCATAAATTGAATCAGTAAATGGTGTGCAGAAATAAAATGTTCTGCAGTCAAATTAATTCTACTATGTACTTCTCCAATGATGATTCTTGTTTTAATATATTCATCATCCACTTCTGCTTTTAGAAATTGATCAAAATACTTTTCCATCGTTACTTTCAAGCGTTCCACGGTGGAATGCTCTACTATTATTCCTTTTAAATGATCTACGGAAACAATGTTTTCATAAAATTGATCAATAATTTCTTTTTTATAAGGTGCTAAAACTTCTGCAGCCGAACGTACATAATCCAATGTTTCTTTGGTAATTCCCAAAAACAACAAACGACGTTTCGTTCTATCGCCAGCGGGAATATCAGTCATTTGTGGCATTTCCATTCGTTCAGTCCAGGCTTTTGGTGTTTTCGTAAATAGACTCATACAAACCTCCATTATTGTTCTCACTTGTTTTGTTCACACATTCACATTATAAGGCTTAATCACATTGCTTTAATCAATTATTAAGATATCCGCATATTATCGATATTTGAATCTATTGTCCTGCAGGAAAAAAGGCATCGGTGAGATCCCGGAAGAACGTTAGCTCTGAGGCAGGCTAAATTCGCGACGCCTTGGGGCTGCGCATAAGTGCTCATCCCACCGAAAAGATTTGCACTAGCGCGTCCTTCTCGTCGAAGGTTCACCAGACACCCGCGGAAAAAAATACTATGAATACAGATCATGAACGGTTGTCGCGTTTGTGTCCTGCGGGTGAAAGAGAAGTATATTTCCAGAGAGGAGGTTATACTTTAACCCTAATCGTTTGGTTTTCTATTAGATAAAATACTTCTATCCCAGACTCTTTCGGACTTTGGAATATAACTTGCATTTTTAAAATATCTTCTGATAACAGAAAAGCAGATGATACACAATCTATAATTTAAACTCATGTACGATTTCATTTAATTGTTCGGCTAATTTTGCTAAGTCATTAGAACTTTTCAGCATTTCTTCCATTGAACTGCTAATTTGCTGGGATGATGCTGATGTTTGTTCCACTCCTGCCGCCGACTCCTCTGAAATAGCAGCAATTTCTTCTATCGAGTTATTCACCTGCTGACTATCTTTTTTAATTTCAGCTAAATTAGTGGACACAACTTCTATGTTATTAGCTACATCAGTAACTGCCCCACTTATTTCATTAAATGTTTCCTTTGTAATCATCATTTTCTTTGTTCCTTGTTCAACCTCTTTGTAGCCTTCCAATAAGGAACTTGCTACATTACTTGATTCGCTTTGAATCTGACTTACAATATCCGTAATATCCACAACAGATGCTGCAGATTGTTCGGCGAGCTTTCGTACTTCAGTTGCCACCACTGCAAAACCTTTCCCGTGCTCGCCCGCACGTGCAGCTTCAATAGCGGCGTTCAATGCAAGAAGATTTGTTTGCTCCGCAATGTCTTTAATAACAGAAACGAGTGCAGATATTTTCTGTGAATGTTTATCCAACCCTTGAACTTTTTGGACGGATGAATGAACAATTTCATCCACCTTTTCCATTTGAATTGTTGATTCATCCATTAATTGCTCGCCCTTTTCTGTCATGCTCATAACACTTTTCGAAGAACGTTGAATCAGACCACCGTTATCGTTTGCTTCATCGACTTTTATTAGAAAAGATCCCATTGCAGAAGACATATCCGTAGCGAGATTTGCTTGTGATTCTGATCCCGATGCCAATTCCTGCATCGTTGTTGCTACTTGCTCTGTTCCTAATCTCACCTCATCAGTTGACTGTGTCAACTCCTCGCTTTGACTCGTTATGACTTCAGAAGCGGTAGAAACATTTTCAATAATCCCTTTCAATTCACTTTGCATATGGTTAAGAGCGCTCGCCAATTGACCAGTTTCATCCGTTGCTTTTACCGTGACCGGAGCAACTTTCAAATCTTTATCCGCTAAATGATTTAATTGTTTTGTAACTGCTCTAATTGGTTTGGACAACTTATTTGCAAATAACCAAATAATGATGGCACCTATAATTAAGGCTGCACTAGAAACAAGCAGAATTAAAGTAAGAACTTCACTAGCTGGTTTGTTAAAATCCATCATATACGTTCCGGAACTAACCGTCCAATTCCAATTCGGCTCTGTTTTTGAATAGGCTACTTTTGGTTCGAGTTGATCCTCATTTCCAAGTAATGGCCAATCATAGTAGACGAAGCCGCCCCCAGTTCCACCAACTTCTATCATCTCTTGAATAAATTTTCTCCCATCAACATCTGTCGCATCCCAAACATCATCGCCTTCACCTTCAGGAGCAGCAATCTGTACCCCACTAGCACTTAAAACAAACATATAACCATTTTCCCCAAGGTCAACATCTTTGTTAATAGGTCGCTTTCCCTCAGCATCTTTTTCACCAAGGATAGCTGTTTTCACTTCGTTCTGTGCTTCTTCAAGCGTTATGTTCCCATTTTCTACTTCACGATTTAACGATTCGATCATTTGGATTGTCATTTCCACACTATTTTTCAGATTTGTCTCACCTAATCTATTTAAGCTTTCTGCACTTTTTTGATAGCTCAATACCGACAAAACTGTAAGTGGGATCGATAATAACAAAAACGAAATTACTATTAGCTTCATTTTTATACTAGTTTTAAACTTAAATGAATCTTTCTTATTCTTTTTCATATTTGCACCTTCTCCAACTTTTTACGTGAAACGAGTGAAAATTTTTTATATAACTATTATCGACATCCTTGGTTATTCTGTTTAATGTTTTTACACTTTACATATTTGTTTAATAAAGAAAAAAGGTATGCTGGAAATTGTTTAGATTTAATAATTTTGGCTTGTAGGTTAACGGCTAAACCCCTCATCTTTTCTATATATTTCATAGTTGTTTTTTCCTTTGGCTTTTGAAGCATACAACGCCACATCTGCTCTTTTGTACATTTCCTCCGGGTCAATTTTCTCAACTGTTGAAAATGCAATACCGATACTGACGGTAATATTTAATTCGCGCAACTCCATAATTTGATCAATCGTTTGATTTAACATTTCGATCATTGTTTCTGCTAGTTTAATTCCTTCATCCTCTGTTGTTGAAGGGATGATTACTGCAAATTCGTCACCGCCAACACGAAAAGCTTCCATTCCTTTACGAGAAATAGCATTTAGTGTTTTGGAAACGACTTGCAATAAATAATCGCCTTTGTCATGACCAAAATAATCATTGACAAGCTTGAAGTTATCTAAATCAAGCATAAATAGTCCAGTCGTGGACTTATTTTTCAAGAGCACTTCATTTAACATATCATCAAAGGCTGCTCTATTCTTCAATCCTGTTAAACTGTCATGACTAGCTAAATAAATTGGTTTGGCAAGCCATCTAGAAATAATTAAAGATATAAACATAGCGATTAAAATCACAATCAAAAATTGAGTAATAAATTGCTCTTTATTTTTACTAATGACTGATTGTAAAGCGCGATGGTTATAAACAATTTCCAGTATCTTTGTTTTCGTAGTTCCCGTATCGTATTCAGAATTATACGGAACATAACGGAAGGTTGCCTCTTCATCATTCCACATATCCGAACATTCGACCGTATCGTTTGTACGAAGTGCCTTTTTAAATGCCTCCCTTCTATCTTTCGGCAGCTTTTCCATCGATTTCCCCAATGGAAGCCCTCCCATGTTAAGTATGTTTATTTCATTGATCGAAGGAAATGTATGTACAAGTCTCTCCGTTTCTTTTAAAAAATCAAACTCTTGGAAAATCAACCCATTTTCCAGTTCATAGCCGAGCTCGATCATATATTTTTTATCCCGTGTCGCCTTATAACTATACTTTTTTATAACACCTGTTTGCTGTTCAATATCTAAGCCTTCATCATAAAACGCACCCGACGCGCGGCGCTTATCCAATATTTTTGCAAGAGAACCACAACATGCATCAAAGTCGAGGCCTACATCGTTTAAAACATTGCTATATATAATTTCATTCTCTTTATTTATTATATAAATATCCATGTCGATATTCTTATGCAATTGCTGAAGATCCCATTCAGTAAAATCAGGATTTTCATCGTACAAATCCAACAATTTATTTGTATTCTCTTCCATATTTTTCGCCGTTTCATGATCAAATAAATAATATGCCTTATCAACGGATTCCAATGCCTGTTGTACGGTTTCTTCTGTTTGCATAATTTGAAAATTATTCTCGGCAATCGCTTGTTCTTTTAGTCTAGAATAATCGATTGCCGAAATTGTAATAGATATTGCCATGGCGAAACAAATCATTATTAAAAATAGTTTTATTCGAAAATGTGATTTCAACGTGTTCACCTCATCAGGATCGTATGCCTTCAACCTTTTTGCAAAGCTTTCCCTTATTCACTTGACGATTTTTGCAGCAAACGAAGAAACTTTTACGATCAGTAGCCAGTAGATTCTATTATACGATTAATTTCAAAAGTAAAATATAGCAAATTTGATAAATTACAACATTATCTTTTATAATAACAGTCTTTCTGTCGGTTTTTATATACAAATGATGTAATAAGTGGGGATTTTGACCTGTTGCTCTATCAAATGTTAGTATTTACTACTAGTTTTCTTTTGCTATCTTTGTGAAATATGTTACAATGTTTTTATTCACAAGGTGCTCCTTTTTTTGAATGGGTCTTTCATTGGCCCTGTCCAACAAAGAAGGGGGCATCTTTATTTTTATGGTTTTCTTTAAGCTGCGTTTAATTTTTACATTCTACGACAATATTCTTAATTGTATACCAACGAGTGAATCGTAAACCACTTTGACATATTCTCACACTTTCTTATTCCGTCGCCTATTCTTTCAATATTTTACTTCATTCATCATCCAACTTTTTTATGCTAGTAAATAAATGAATAAATGTTAGAATTGTTAGTAGATTGAAATAAAGCAAAGCGAAGGGGTGTTACTGTTGAATTTAAAAAAAGTGACAAAAGAAGAGGCAACAGAAACGATTCTATTAGCTAAAAAGGACAAAGGGTTATCTTTCGATGAAATCGCAGTCTCCATTAATCGTCATCCTGTTTGGACTGCAACCGCCATTATGGGTCAGGCTTCCATGGATCAAGAAGAGGCAGATAAACTTGTGGATATTTTGGGACTTGATCCTTCCATTTCTTCATCGTTACAGGAAATCCCACATAAAGGTTCCTTAGATGAAACGATACCTGTCGATCCATTAATATATCGTTTTTATGAAGTGATGCAGGTGTATGGTACGTCAATGAAAGCAGTGATTCACGAAAAATTCGGAGACGGAATCATGAGTGCCATTGACTTCACGATGGATATACAGAAAAAAGAAGACCCTGCAGGTGATCGTGTGGTCGTGACATTCGATGGCAAGTTTTTACCTTATAAAAAGTGGTAAAGTGAAAATATAGTAAAATAGTGTACACTCAACCATAACGGTTCCAGTTTTGAGGAGCAAAGTAATATATACGCATAAAAAGCACAGAATTGTTTTCTGTGCTTTTTAACATAGCTACGCTGCCAACCGCCAGGACGTTAAGGCTTGAAATTACCTGGCTGCCGCTTATAAAGATCGAAAGGTAGCTTCCATCGTCGTTGACTAAGTAATCTTCCACTTCAAGAAAAGCAGCTAGGTTGTAATTAGTTCAATTCGCAATTCTTATCTCCTACTCGGTGCATTTTCACACTACATTTTCCTATCCGTTAAAAGTCCGCTCCCCGCTATTATTCCCCTATAAAACAATATGTGTATAAAAACAGCGTTAATTCACATATATGTCAAGTATTCTTTCCACCCTTTTCAGCATAAATTATGTATAATGAATGGTGGGAAAGAGAGGAATAAGATGACTAGAATGTTGTATTTTATTATTATAGTTGCTTTTTTGGATACTTTTATCCAACTTCCTATTATTACACCATATGCCCTGGGACTTGGGGCTTCTTATACATTAGCAGGGGCGATCGTCGCTGTTTACTCTTTGACAAATATCGTAGGGAATATTTTGGGTGGGCATTGGATTGACCGTTTTGGCCGTAAAAAAATGTTGTTTAACGGGATGATTTTCGTTGCTGTCGTATTATTACTTTATCCGTTAGCCAAAACAGGAGAGCAGCTTTTGATTGTCCGATTATTGCACGGATTAGCCGGTGGCGTCCTTATACCTGCTGCCTTTGCTTATATCGGAGATCGCACAACAGAAGGATCACGTGGAAAAACGATGGCCTTCACTGGAGCCGGTATCGGGGTTGCCGCAATTATTGGGCCTGCTATTGGCGGAATCATGGCAGCTCGTTCGTCTATCTCAACCGTGTTTATTCTCGTTTCAATTTTATTTTTGATTACTGCTTTATTAACATTGAAATTTGTAACTGAATCGTTCTATACTACTGAGCGGGGAAAATTTAATTTTCAAGAATTTATCCCGCTGCTAAAGCATCCCCTTATTTTACAAGCGTCTTTAGCGGCATTTGCATTAATGATAAGCAATGGTACATTGGCTTTTGCGCTGCCATTGAACGTAGAGGAAATGGGACTTACTTCCGAAACAACCGGGATACTTCTAAGCATCTTTGGAATTGTTGCACTCGTTGTATTTTTAACACCATTAAACCGGGTGTACGATCAATTCTCTTCCATTGTTCTCGTTATTTCCGGTATATGTTTGATTAGTTTAGCACTCTTATTATTAAGTATCTTTGCTGGTCTTACGAGCAATGTAATAGCAATGGTCGTTTACGGGTGTGGATTTGCACTCATCTTTCCTTCTATGAACCGGATAGTAGCTGATGCATCGACTAAGGTGGATCGTGGCAAAGCATATGGTATTTTTTATGCCTTTTTCTCTTTAGGAGTTGTTGCTGGGTCTTTTATTTCCGGTGCCGTAGCGGAATTAATCGGACGGCCATTCTTAATCAGTGCATTGATTATGCTAATCATTACCGCTTTTATCGGTATGATCAAGAAAAAGGTTAATTAACTTTTTACTAGTCATAGCAAACTAATAATCAACAATAACAAAAACCCGAATCAAGCTCCCTCTAGCGTTGATCCGGGTTTTGAATGATACTTTTTATTTACTTGAATGTACGATAATTTGTCATAACATCTATTGCTGTCACTATAATGATAGCTTTTCTGCATACAGCCCTAACTTTTTTAATTGGTTGATCATTTCTTTTTTCTCTTCTAGCTCTAACCCACCAAATATGCTACTCAGTGCTTGCTCGTGTTTCGGAAAAATTTCTTTCATTAAATTTTCACCTTTCGTTGTGAGGGCGGCATGGGTAACACGGCGATCTTTCGGACACGCTTTACGCTGAAGCAACTTTTTTTCTTCCAGTTTATCTACAACATACGTAATACTGCTGCTTGCTAACAATACTTTTTTCCCAATGATTTGAATAGGTTGCTTTCCTTTATGAAATAACAATTCAAGCACGCCAAATTCCGTTAAATTTAATCCATAACTATTAATATCTTTGACAACTTGTTTTTCAATGGATTCTAAGGCTCGAGTTAATACGACAAATAATTTTAGTGCAGTTTTTTGATCTTCCAATTGATATTTATCTGTTGAACCCACCGTTATCCGTCCTTTGTGTATAATTTTATCTATTTCAGACGCTTTACGCACGTCTTGCAAGTCCATTAAAAAGTCACAGCCTGCCCGCGGTGACTGTGACTTTTTAATGGAAGAATAATAAAAATTTTAATCCCATTGATATGGGGTTTGCTGATATACATAGTAATTGAGCCAGTTAGAAAAAAGCAGATGCGTATGAGAACGCCACGTATTAAGTGGTCTTTGGGATACATCGTTATTAGGAAAATAGTTTTCCGGCATATCTATGTTAAGGCCTTTTTCCAAGTCACGATCGTATTCTTCTGCTAGTGTAGTTGCGTCATATTCCAAGTGACCGGTCAACATAATGTGTTTTCCATCTTTTGACATCATCATAAATGCGCCTGCATCTTCAGAAGTTGCAAGCAGAAGTAAGCGTGGATCATTTTGTATTTCATCTAATGATACTTCTGTATAACGGGAATGAGGTGCATTGAATTCCTCGTCAAATCCCCGGACAAGCTTGACTTTTGGTTCTAATAATTGATGCTTGAAAATACCGGAACACTTTTTGGGCAGTTCTTGTTTATCAATTCCGAAATGATAATACAAAGCAGCCTGTGCCCCCCAGCAAATATTCATCACGGAGGTTACATTATCTTTGGACCATTCCATGATTTCCGTTAATTCATCCCAATAGTTCACATCCTCAAATTGAAAATGCTCAATAGGCGCACCAGTAACAATTAGGCCGTCATAACGATTATCTTTTACATCATTAAATGTTGAATAAAATGTATCTAGGTGTGATTTGCTTACATTTTTTGATACATGGGTAGCTGTATGCAAAAAGGTAATATTTACTTGTAAAGGGGTGTTTCCCAAAAGACGCAACAGCTGTAGCTCTGTTTTTTCTTTTTCCGGCATTAAATTTAAAATGAGTATATTAAGTGGGCGAATATCTTGTGTTCTAGCACGATCTTCGTCCATTACAAAAATCTTTTCATCTCTGAGCAATTCCCGCGCAGGCAGCTCTTTCGGTATATTAATTGGCATTATTTATCACTCCCTATTCCCTGCTAATGTGTTCTATTATATAATTGTTGAAATAGTTGTTCAATACGCTAATCGATATCATTCACTTACTAATGGCGTGCTTCATTAAAAAATGCTACTCAATTTTCGATACTAGTTAATAGCTATTTAAAAACGAGGATTACATATTCTTTAATGCTTGAATACGACTTTCAATAGGTGGATGCGTTGCCCATAGACTTCTTTTCTTTTTCCGACGTTTTTTAGAAAATGGTTGCGCAATGTACATCGATGCCGTCGCTTCCTTTGCATTTTTGACATCCCCAGGATCACCGCTTATTTTACGCAAGGCATTGATCAAACCTACTGGATTTCTCGTAAATTCGATTGCTGTAGCGTCCGCTAAATATTCACGATTCCTGGAGACGGCCAACCGTACCATTTGGGCTGCAATCGGGGCTGCTATAATTAATACAAGAGCGATAATAAGGAGCGCCGGATGCGTTTTTCTGTCGCCACCACCGCGTCGTGCACCACGGAAAAATAACATTCTTGAACCGACATCGGCAATAATGACAATAACACCGACAAGTGCAATACATATTGTCATTAAACGAATATCGTAATTTCGGATATGTGCTAACTCATGTGCAGCAACTGCTGAAACTTCTTCCCGGTTTAACTTTTCCAACAAGCCGGTCGTAAAAGCAACGGCCGCTTTTTCCGGCTTTACTCCCGTCGCAAAAGCATTTGGTGTGTCGTCGTGAATGATGTATATTTTAGGCATCGGCAACCGTGCCGGGATCGTTAATTCTTCAATAATATCAAATAATTCGGGGCTATCCTCGCGCTTTATTTCTTTTGCACCGGACATGTTTAATACTTGGCTGCTGGCTGACATATATGTAATCGGAATATAAAACACCAAAATAACGGCTGTAATGATCAGTCCGGAATACATATCATTATTAAATAAATACCCGATCGCCCAACCAGCAGCCATCACAAGAACCGTAAACAGGATAACGAGTCCGACGGTTTTGCGTTTATTCTGTTGAATTTGTTTATACAACATCTATGAAGCCCTCCATTAAAAACTAACCGTTGGAACCTCGCGTTCCTCTTCCGGAATCGTTAACTGTTCTTCTCCTTGGAAATTAAGCATACCTGCAATAATGTTCGTTGGAAAAGATTCACGTTTAATGTTATAGTCAGCGACTGTTTTATTATACAATTGACGCGAATAAGCAACTTTATTTTCCGTTGAAGTTAATTCCTCCTGTAAATTAAGGAAATTTTGATTCGCTTTTAAGTCCGGATATGACTCCGATAAAGCAAAAATGGACTTTAATGCCCCTTGAATTTCATTATCCGCTTCAATCCGCTCTTGTGGAGAACCGCTGATTAACTGATTCCTTGCTTGAATGACTTTTTCCAATGTTTCTTGTTCATGTGTCGCATACCCTTTTACTGTATTTACTAAATTGGGAATTAAATCATGTCGTCTTTTTAACTGTACATCGATTTGGCTCCATGATTCCTTAACCCAATTACGATATTTAATTAAACTGTTATATGTTGTCATTAAGTAAATTCCGATAATGACAATCAGTACAATAACCACAATAATTGCGATCATTTTCTTCATCCTTTCTCCGTAACAATTGATACACCTATTATAGCATATCAGCCTATAAAAGGTGGTGCGATTCATTTGTCCACACCTTTTCATATATATGCCCTCATTCTTTACTTATACTTTTTTAAAGTCGATTTTTAAAAAGTGCCTGTAGAATACTACTATGGTAAAAGAAGTACATTTCTTGCGGACGCTGTAACTCTGTTTGGAAACCAGTGTTCATTACAGAAATAAGAATTAGATGACGGGAGCGCTATATTCTGGATTCGAAGAAGAATATCCGTACTTATGGCATTGTGTCCGTACTTTGGGGCGTTATATCCACATTCGAGACGATTTATCCGTACTTAGAGACGTTATATCCACACTCAAGGCGATTTATCCGTACTTTGGAGCGTTATTTCCACACTCAAGTCGACTTATCCATACTTTGAAGCGTTATTTCCACACTCAAGACGATTTATCCATACTTTGGAGCGTTATATCCACACTCAAGTCGACTTATCCATACTTTGAAGCGTTATTTCCACATTCGAGACGATTTATCCGTACTTAGAGACGTTATATCCACACTCAAGACGATTTATCCGTACTTAGAGACGTTATATCCACACTCAAGGCGATTTATCCGTACTTAGAGACGTTATATCCACACTCAAGACGATTTATCCGTACTTAGAGGCGTTATATCCACACTCAAGACGATTTATCCACACTGCTTTAATTTAACAAAAAGCTTTTTTCATATGAGCTAGTTTCATCCACAGAAACCTACCTGAAATTATTCAAAAACCAGAATTATAGCAAAAAAATAACACTTACTAACAACTTATCCCCAGGACTGTTAATAAGTTTGTTCGTTATGATTATATCAACCCGTTAAATGTGAACAAAAATGTGTGTAATTCACATAATCTCTGTGGACAGTGTGGATAATAACGAGAAATTTCATTTTGTTTTGTGGATAATACAAGGGTTGACAGTGGATAAGTACTTTTTAATTTCCAGTTAGAAGTGTTAATACATGAAATTTCAGATAAAATTGCTTCTACTACTATAATCGTCCACAATCGAAAAGAAGTAGCATCGATTGCCCCCTTTTTATAAAAATGAACGAATGTAGTTATACCTCTTTTTTTGCATCTGCACTATATTACAGTCGTTTGATTTTGCTCTTTTTGGCTAATCTACTTACAAATGCATTAAGAAAGGTACGTGTTAGGATGAGCATCAATTATCGGATTGAAATACCCCGGGACAAAGGAATTGATTGTAGTCCTGCATTAATGTTGGAAGGGTATCAATTTATTTCAAACCGTCGCAAAAAATATCGATCCAATATTTTTCAAACGCGCTTAATGGGAGAAAAAGTGATTTGTATCAGTGGAGTAGAAGCAGCGGAATTACTTTATGATGAAAATAAATTTAAACGCAATGGGGCAGCTCCGAAACGCATACAGAAAACTTTATTTGGACAAAAAGGTGTACAAACATTGGATGATCGATTGCATAAACATCGAAAACATTTATTTATGTCTCTGATGTCAGAGGAGCGCTTAAACACACTTACAAAAATGACTGAAAAGCAATGGGAATCCGATACTGCTGATTGGGAATATCTCAAGGGAATAGAGTTGTACGAAGAAGCAAACAAAATAATGTGCCAAGTCGCCTGTCGTTGGTCAGGAGTTCCTCTGCAGAAAGAAGAATTAAACGAGCGGACAAATGATCTTGCGGCAATGATCGACGCTTTTGGGGCGGTCGGTCCAAGACATTGGAAAGGCCGAAGTGCTCGATCAAAAACAGAAAAATGGATTCGCACCATCATTGCTCAAGTTCGAAATGGAAAGTTGACACCTTCTGATAAAACAGCTCTCTATCAAATGTCCTGGCACCGAGACCTTGACAATGAGCTAATGGATGTAGATATTGCAGCAGTTGAGTTAATCAATATATTAAGACCGATTGTAGCGATTGGAAGATTTATTACGTTTGGTGCATTGGCATTACACACATTTCCCGAAACCCAAAAGAAGCTGCAACTAGACGAAAATAATTTTGATCAAATGTTTGTTCAAGAAATACGACGGTATTATCCGTTTACTCCTTTCCTTGGTGCCCGGGTGCGTAAAGACTTTTTCTGGGGCGGATATGACTTTAAAGAAGGGACTTTGGTTTTACTAGATGCATACGGTATGAATCATAACCCAGATTTATGGGAAAGTCCGGAACAATTCAGACCGGAGCGTTTTGACGATAGAACTCAAAACCAATTTATTTTTATCCCACAAGGCGGTGGTGATTATATGGGAGGGCATCGTTGTGCCGGCGAGTGGGTAACAATCGAGGTAATGAAAAAAAGTCTGAACTTCCTAGTAAATAAGCTAGACTATGAGGTTCCGGAACAGGATTTAAGCTATAGCATGAGCCGAATGCCTTCCATCAATCGAATAAGCTTCATCCACATTCGCTCACGAAGCCGGGCAACAATCATTTGACCAACAGCCGTTAATAAATAGATAGAAAAACCGCTAATAACTGCTTGAATAATAAATGCAGCCCCCAGTGCAACAATAATCGGAACACTTATTGAGGCGACAGAAAAACTATCAACCAGATTTTTTGTTAGTAACGGCACAACTAGACCAGCTAACGTGGTAAAAACACTTGCCAGTAAACCGAGCGTTAAGTAAAGCTTCGGGATTCTTGTAGATAATATAAGAGTGTAAAATGCTTTTAGTCCACGTTGTTGTTTTTTCATCAGCCAATCCCCATTCATTCAAAGAGCACTTTATCTTTTCCTTTTCATTATGACTTTACTTTCAATAAAGCGCCAGCACGTTCCCTTACAAAAAAATTGTGGTAGCTCATTTCTTGCATACTTTTTACGTAAGCCGCTCATATTAAGTGTATATTACTACTGAATAAAGGAAAAATTATACTCAAGCTTTGTACATATTCCTCTTTTAATGGATGATGCATTTTTAATCAGATGTATTTTGGAATAGTCTCTTCGCTTTTAACCGGAAATTTTTTTAAAATATTAACCTGTCAAAAAGGAGTGATTCTTATGTCGAACAATGATAACGAAAATGATGGACAGAAAAAAGAAGAAATGAGTCGAAGAAAGTTTATGAAAAACACCGGGATTTTGGCGGGTGGTGTCGTTGGTGGGTCACTGCTTGGTGGATTACTGACGAATCAGTTTCAATCGACACAAGAAACGGATACAAAGGCACCTCCCGAAGAGCATTTCCAGGAAGCTCGCGTCTTCTTTAGTCGAAAGGAAGACTTTAATATCCTATCGATCGCGACAGAGCGTATATTTCCGGAAGATGAAAACGGCCCCGGAGCTATCGAATTAGGGGTGCCTTACTTTATTGATAAGCAACTGGCGGGATCGTGGGGTACGAATGCGAAGGAGTATATGCGAGATCCTTTCCGCCAAAATAAGCAAACCAGTGAATACCAGAAAAAGGATAGTCCACAAGATAAATCAGGACCGAATACATCCACAAAAGCGCCTACCCCAACACCGAGATATCAATCAAGAATGAATCGCGGTGAAATCTTCATTCAAGGATTAAGACGAATGAATGAAATAAGTCAGAAAAAATTCAATGTAAAATTTACCGAAGCAGAGGAAGATCAGCAAATCGAAGTGATGCAGGCGTTTGAAAATGATGAAATCGAAATGACAGGTGTTGCCGCTGTTACCTTTTTCAATTTATTACTGCAAACAACAATAGAAGGCGTGTATGCAGACCCGGTCTACGGTGGCAATAAAAACATGATGGCGTGGAAGATGAAAGAATACCCAGGTCCGCGAATGGCTTATTTAAATGATATTGAAAAAGAAGAATTTATCGTCATGGAACCAAAAAGTTTAAGGGACTACCAAACATGATTTTTATACGAAGTGAGGTTATATATAATGGCAATTAAATTAGATAAAGTCGATGTTGTTGTCGTTGGAACCGGTTGGGCTGGTGGCATCATGGCTGCAGAGCTTGCTAAAGCCGGAAAAAAGGTAGTTGCATTGGAACGTGGGGAACGCCGAGAAACTGCAGATTATACCGGCGTCAAAGATGAACTGCGTTTTACGAATCGGTTTGATATGATGCAAAATCTGTCACATGAAACGATCACATCTCGCAATACGCTGGATGAAACAGCTTTACCCGTACGGACAAGAGATGAAATGATGGCTGGTACCGATTTAGGTGGCGGAAGTGTCCACTGGGCCGGTGCAACCTACCGCTGGTTGCCTTATGATTTTGAAATTTATTCGAAAACCGTTGAACGATATGGAAAAGAAAAAATACCGGATGGGATGACGATTCAGGATTGGGGGATCACATACGATGAAATGGAAAAATACTATGACCGATGGGAAAAGACCTCTGGCATTTCAGGTGAGCCAGATCCGCTTGGCCCTGACCGATCATACGATCACCCTACCCCACCATTAAAAGAATCGCCTCCAATCAAACTATTTAAAGAGGCAACAACAAAGCTCGGTTATCATCCGTATCAGATAGCTGCCGCTAATCTATCGGAAAGATACGAAAATCCGGATGGGGAAATCATCAACCAATGCCAATATTGTTCTTTTTGTACGCAATATGGATGTGATTTCGGTGCAAAATCGGATTCACTTGTGACGGTCATCCCAACCGCTGTAAAAACCGGAAATTTTGAGTTACGGAACGAAACATACGCACGTCGCATCTTGCATAAAGGCGGGAAAGCGACCGGTGTATTATATGTCGATACTAGAACAGGGCAGGAATATGAGCAGCCCGCGGATGTTGTTGCTCTTGGTGCTTTTACATTTACGAATAACCGATTATTAATGCTATCTGAAATTGGCCAGCCGTATGATCCAAAAACACAAACTGGTGTCATCGGACGTAACTTTAATGGCCAATTTAATATTACATTCCTTGGAGCGAAAGGTTTTTTTAAGGATAAAAAGTTCAATCTTTATATGGGTGCAGGAGCACTTGGTGGTACAATGAGCGATTTTGCTGGCGATAATTTCGACCATTCAAATATGGATTTTATAAATGGCGGTGGATTGGAGCTTCGACAATATGGAGATGGAGCCATTGCAAGTAACCATGTCCCGAAAGGAACACCAAAATGGGGGAAAGAATTTAAGAAAAACTCCTTATTTTATGCCAATCGCTATTTACAAATTTGGTACACCCCTGCCGTTATGTCTTGGTGGCACAATTATTTAGATTTGGATCCAACCTATAAAGATGACTTTAATGATCCACTCATACGTGTAACGAATAAATACACCGACCAAGACCGAAATATAGCAAAGTTTGGCATCGAGAAATGCAAAGAAATTATGGAGGAAATGGGTGCAGATATCATTGATCTGGATGAGATACCTGGAGAATTTGACCATATTTATCAAGGCGGACATTATGCCGGCGGGGTGATTATGGGAGACGATCCTGAAACGTCAGCCGTTAACAATTATTTACAAATGTGGGACATGGAAAATCTCTTTGTCGTTGGTGGCTCCGCATTCCCACAATTTGCCGGGCACCATCCAACTGCTACAATCGGTGCTTTAGCGTATCGTGCGTCAGAGGGAATGGAAATGTATTTGAATAACGGTGGAGGGTTGCTTGCACAAGCAACGACTACTGAAAAAAGAACGGGATAATAATATGAGAATTATATGCCAAACAACAAAAGCGGGGTGATAGTTATGGGAATTGGCAGTATAGGCGTACCAGGATTAATTTTGATCATTGTTCTTGCATTAATTATTTTTGGACCAAAAAAACTTCCCGAACTTGGGAAAGCAGCAGGCCAAACGTTACAAGAATTTAAATCGTCAGCCAATGAATTAATGAGTGACCAAGAGCCTTCCACTGAAAAAGAACAGGAAACTAATGAAAATCATGCAACGAAAAAGTAAATAAGCGGAATGAAAACGAGTCTAGAGAATTCCAGGACACGTTTTCATTCCACTTTTTATGATGATCCTGTTTCCTTACCAATTCCAAAAGCCGACTTCATCTACTTCTATGGTGTTAATCAACGGTTCGTTTTCTAGTTTTAATATCTCTTTTGTCGGACCAGTTATAACGATTCCATAATGATTAAATCCGTTCTTTTCAAGGTATCCTATCCGCTCATCCAAGTCTAAATTCATGCCTGTATACAGTTTTTCAGCCATCTTTTCATGTTCTTGCAAAAACCGCAACGTTTTTACAAATTGCTCATGGAGCACTTCGGTATCCCCTACTTCATAACTTGGGGAGGAATAGCTTTCGGAAACCGTCTTATTGAAGAAAGACCCTTCTTCTTCGTACGATTGCTGGACCATATCATCTTCATGCCAGATTGGAAATGAAGGAAAACCGAGTGGATCCAAAATGACTCCACCAAAACCCTCATCTTTTCCTTCTATTCCCGTATCGACAGCGAGCCACAAAATATCGAAATTTTTGCCGGAAAATTGATCGAACACAGCTTTCGTATTAACGATTTCATTAAAAGACACATACGCACTAACCACAGTTCCTTCAGGAAGATGTCGCAACCTGTCCCAATCTGACATGCCACGGTCGCCCACTTCCTGATATGTGAAGGCCGGTTGATTCTGTGATTCTGTTCCATACATATTCCTTTCTGGAAAACCCATTAGTGAAAACAGAAACGGGACTTTCATTTCTCCAACAGTAATATTTTCATTCCCAACCTTTTTCCTTATGTCACTCGTTGCATTCATACGAAATAAAAAGTCTACATTCGAGCTGGTCCCCCCCAAATATCCGTATGGTTCCGTAACCGTTACTGTTTGGTCGATAACATTTCGAAAAACTTCGATGCGATCCGGTTTTCCCCATGAATAATAGACTGTAGTTAAAACAGTGGAGACGATAATAAAAAGAAGAATGATTCCAAGTGCAGTAAATGCTGTTTGCAAGCGGGCTTTCCACTTGCTCCACCTTAACACTTTATTTGTTTTCGCCTGTGTTGTTTCAGGTGGTTGTTCGGAATTGCCTCTTTCCAAGTGATCCTGATATTGTTCCAGTTTTTCCAACTCTTGTTCAAATGCTTTTAATTCTTCTCCTTCTAATAATCCTTTTTCATATCTGTTCAATCTATCTTTAAACAAATCACTCATTTTTTTCCAACTCCTTTTGCTTTCGGATCACTTGACGACCACGAAATAAACTTACTTTAAAACTGGCCAACGACACATCCATGACTGCTGCCGCTTCCTTGTATGTTAATTGATGAAAGTCATGCAACAGAATCGCAAGCTTTTGTTTCTCTGCCAATTGGCCCATTTGATTCACAATCAATTGAATTTCTTCATCAATCATTACTGTTTCTTCCGGTGTTTGCTTTTTATCGAAAAAACCTCTTAAGAAACGATCTCCTTTTAATTCAATCCGCTTTTGCTTTCGGTAGTAATCGATAAATGCATGGTAGGCAACGGTAAACAGCCAGGTTTTAATGCTTCCAGTTTTATTTTCATCGACATGTAAATACGCCCGTAAAAATGTTTCCTGCACCAAATCTTCTGCCGTATGATGACTGTTACATAGGGAGAGGAGAAAACGGTATATATCTTGAAAATAATAACTGTAAATCGATTCCACAGACTGCCTCATCCTTCTCCCCCTCTACTAATAACACGGATCAGTGAATAAAAGGTTACACATTTCCTACAGATTTTGAATTTTGTTTTAAAAGACCGGCGATATTTGCTTCAGCCTTCTGTATTATCTGGGTTTCCCTTGCAGACCAGCTCCCTTAATCCAGTTCTCGCAAAACTATTACAATATGGTAACTTGTAATCCTTCTAGCGCAATGTAAAGACGGGAGTTGTAATCCTTTTGCCATTATACGACAGCTTGATTTATTTAGCATTCAGCGTTAAGACATAACCGGCTACAAAAATATGATACAATCATTTCTACAATCCGTATGAATTAAAATGATGAAATTATTCTATAGGCACTTGCAAAACGCGTTTTTGGCAAAGGGGCAAACTTATTCATTGCACGCATATGTTGACTACATTTACTCATGTGCGCATTAATACAATGACGCTACACTGCAAAAGTCGTGCTAGATATTTTAAAAATGGAATGGGTGCAAAAATGCAAAATAAACTTAAGTTTTGCTTGTTTTTAATCTTATCTTTAATCATCTTGGCCGGGTGTACGGTAGATCAGGGTTCGGATAATATAGACGCATATAATGCAGAAGTCACTTCTATTAATGAATTAGATGCAACAGACCATTTCCGGAATGGCGCACTAGAGCATATACTTGAAGGAGAGGTAAATGCAAAAGGACAGGCAGTTGGCTTTCATTATGATCGCCTACCAACGAAAAAGGGAGAAATTATTCCCGGAACAAAAACGGATCCAAATAAAGAAGGCGTTTTCGAAGCAGCAATTACTGTAAATGGAGTGGAAAAGGCCGGAAATAATGGGAAGTCATCATTTTTCCCGGATGATTGGGATACACAAGAAGTGATCGATGCGATAAATGACGCTTATGAAACCAAAGTACACATAAACGGCAATACATATGATGGATTGACGAATGATGGGGTGCACATCCGAATGTACCTCGATCAAAATGAAAAGATTATATCAGCATTTCCTATTTATTAGGTTTAGGAGGTTGCTCGAATGTATCAATTGAAGGAAAAAATTTTGAAAAATAACGGTCGGGAAAAAAAAGTGCTTGTCATTCAATTTGATAAGCAAGAAATGGACATCGTCGGAGAATTTCTAATGACAGATGCAAGCTTGCTCCATTACCAGGTACTTGATGAATTGGCATCTGTTTTAGCAGGGGAGAAAAAAAACGCTTATTTTGTCGGAAACCGATGCTCTTTAATTATTCGGAAAGAGAAAACACGTGTGGAAGATTTACTTGAGGAAATGGGTAGTGATGTAGATTCATTATCACCAGTTGAAATGAATACGCTCAAACTAAAGAATTTAATTGAAATGTGGCGCAGGGAAATAAAAGAATACGATAAACAATAGTTGTATTTCGATATATCCGCACTTACAGCGATTCATCCGCATTTGCAAAGGATTTACTTTTTTCAATTGTAAAGGAGTTGGATCCAATGCTTATCTTTTCCATCATTGCTTATTCTACTTTACTAGTGGCAATTGTCTCAACAATTTTGGCCTTGACCGGCAAACATTCGTGGTATTGGATTGCTGCTATCGGGATTTATATTTTCAGTTTTTTGGCAGGTTTCTCCATTGGGCAACTGACGGTTGGGTTAACCTTTGTACCGTTAACATTAGCGATCGCCCATTCCTTTGGTTGGATAAAAACCAACATACACGGCATAATTTTTCTTGGATTAGGTTTTTTATTCGGACTCCTCATGGTCATTTATGTCGATAATGCTTGGTTGTTTTTTGGCTCTTTGTCAAATAGTGTTGGTGGCTGAATTAAGGTCGCTAAAATATTAATGATTCGGGATCTGTTAATCTTGCCGCTTAAGCGGCAGGATAAACAGATTCTTTTTGTTGGTTTACAATTGCTTTTAACTTGAAATGAAGCATAATTCTATTTTTAAAGTTATTAAAGTTTTGGTAGCCATATGCAACTCGATTTAATACTTTGATTTTATTATTAATGCCTTCAATTCGACCATTACTGTATGGATGTGAAAGACTGTGCTCTATAAAAGGCAAGTGTTTTTGTAGTGTTTTTACGCTTGTTCTCATATAGCGTGAGATTGTACTTAAGTTAACCGTCGATAATATGTCTTCGAGTGTCTTGAA
>NZ_JBPYCR010000024.1:0-317 GCF_051846915.1 Virgibacillus sp. W0181 | reverse complement strand
GGGGCCCCTCCAAACCAAATAAAATTAAATCTTAAACCGTACAAATAGTTGAAAACCTTGTATCTTAAATTACACATAATTAAGGACTTGACTCACCTTCTTCCCATTTGGGCACGCGGTAGCTTACTTCGTGACCGGAACATTTCCTTACTGGCATAATCCCTATTTAAGGAGGATATATTCAATCCAATATAACAATACGCTTTCTATAATGCTATGCTACTTTTCATTCGAAAGTCACTAGCGTTGCATAAATATGTTTAGATTATTCAGTAAATTACTCATTTCCCTTTAAGACAAAAAAGCAAATAGCCTGA
>NZ_JBPYCR010000023.1:0-46767 GCF_051846915.1 Virgibacillus sp. W0181 | reverse complement strand
GGGGCCCCTCCAAACCAAATAAAATTAAATCTTAAACCGTACAAATAGTTGAAAACCTTGTATCTTAAATTACACATAATTAAGGACTTGACTCAAGTACGGATATCCTGCCTTCGGGTGCGGATATAAAGCCCCAAGTACGGATATCCTGCCACCGAGTGTGGATATATTGCTCCAAGTACGGATATCTTGCCACCGAGTGTGGATATAACGCTCCAAGTACGGATATCCTGCCACCGAGTGCGGATATAATGTTCCAAGTACGGATATCCTGCCACCGAGTGTGGATATAACGCTTCAAGTACGGTTATCCCGCCTCCGGGTGCGGATATAATGTTCCAAGTACGGATATCCTGCCACCGAGTGTGGATATAACGTTTCAAGTACGGATATCCCGCCTCCAGATGCGGATATATCGCTTCCGAGAATGGATATAACACCCCCAAGTACAGATACCTACTATCGATCTCGCCGAACTCCTTCTCGTAAAATGTTGATTTGCTATCATTGCGAAGTTTTTGATTAGAGCTTATTGTGGAAATAAATGGATAACCCTGAGAGATTCCTTTGTATCAGGAACAAAGACTCAAATAAATTTTAACCATAATAAATAGTAGTTTTTTCGTCCTAAAAACACTCTTTTTTAACTTATTAGACCGAAAAGTAATGATTGTTAAGCCGATACGATTCCATGAAAACGTGATTATATGCTCATGTTTTGAGAATTTATTTTTGCTACCATGGGAAGTAATGCTTATGATAAAAAATAATTCGTAAAAAAGCCGGGGACCAATTCTCCTTTCGGCACCTTTTATATGCATATAAACCAGGGAAATCGAAGGAGGTAGAGTGAGAGCGATGAAAAAAAATAGAATGCTTATTTCTTTTGCTTTGATCATCCTGCTTGTTTTAGCTTCTTGTGGAGCTCCTGAGGAAGATGGAGAGGCAGAAGAGGTAGATGCGGAGAAGCCAAAAGAAGAGCAGAAGTCTGAGGAGACGGAAGAAGAGGCGCAAGAGCCTGAAGAAGAACCGAAAGAGGCAGAAACGGATCCGCAACCAGAAGAAAAAGAAGAAATGGAAGATGGAAAAGCCGCTGAAGATAGTCCAGATGTTGAACTAGGGGATTATGAAGTCTTTATCGGTGGAGAAATGATTGAGAAAGAAGATAATATTATCATTAATGGGGAAAGCAATCTGTTACCAGGTGCACGAGTGATTGGTGAAGTGTCTGTTGGAGATGAAGAAGACAAACAATATTTTGCCGACACGACAGAAATCATACAGGATGATGGCACCTTTCATATGGAAAT
Organism: Virgibacillus sp. W0181; assembly: GCF_051846915.1. Lineage (NCBI taxonomy): Bacteria > Bacillati > Bacillota > Bacilli > Caryophanales > Bacillaceae > Virgibacillus > Virgibacillus sp. W0181. The sequence continues at coordinate 45,457 of NZ_JBPYCR010000023.1, read as the reverse complement.
TGCAAATCATAATTTAGACGAAGAAACAGAGGTAGCTGTAAAATTCCATTTTGACGGCCAACAGGATGATGGGATTATCAGACATTATGGCGATCGAGGACAAGAGCTGGAAGGTCCATACATATATAAGCACCAAGGAGAAGTTGGCGGCGGCAATCCACAAAATATTTTTAAACAGGCTAAAGCAACAGCAACATTTGAACCTGGAAAAGAGAAAGCGGTCCGCCATTTCAAAGAACCTGACTGGCACCCGATACCTGAAGACATGGGGGATCCGCGTATATGGATTGAAGTGGATGAAATTAATAACGATAAAGAATTTTTCTATTTACAAGGTCGCAGTAACCTTGTAGAAGGAAGCAATATTTTTGTGAATTATGGGAGCAATCGATTGGATGAGACAAGGATATTGCCAGACGGCTCTTTTTATTTGAAGTTTCCGTATGAATACAAAGAAGATACACCGTTTGAAATCGATTTTAAACCAAGTCACCATTCGCAATGGAATGAAGTAGAGGAACGATATGGGAAGGAAGGACAGAAGCTCGTCGGTGATCTCGTAGTCCAGGATAAATATAGTGATAAACAGTATGTGCAAAAAGTTATCGAACAGGAATCGGCTGAAATTGAAGTGCCGGATAACGTGGAATTAAATATTGAAGGCTCTGAAGTAACGATGCTTGTTCCGGATAATGTGTTATTCGATTTTGACAAATATGATTTAAAAGACTCTTCCAAGGATGTTTTAAAGGAAATAAGTGAGACACTCGCAACATCATTTAATAAAAAAGATCTCGAAATCGTCATTAATGGTCATACGGATAACGTCGGCAAGAAGGATTACAATTTGGAACTGTCGGAAAAACGAGCGAAAAAAGTAAAGGAATATTTAGAAGAGCAGTTGAAGGAAACTGAGGCATCTTTTACGACAAAAGGATATGGAGATGCAAAACCAATTGCATCCAATGATACGGAGAAAGGCCAAGCGAAAAATCGTCGTGTTGAAATTGTTATTAATTTACGTTAAAAGCTCGTGAAAGAGAAGATCGAAGCCATTTTTACCGGACTTTTGAATGACCTTTAAAAGAAGGAGTGTATAAACGATGCGAAAAAAATTATTTGGGCTGATCAGTATGATATTCATTGTCATGCTGCTCGGCGCTTGCGGACAAAATGAAGATGAAAAAACAAATGAAGGTGAAGCGAACGAAGCAGCTGCCGAAGCCGAGGAAGAACCGGTAACGGAAGAGAAAGAAGCCGAACTAGGAGACTATGAAGTTCAACTTGATGGTGAAGTTACGGAACAGGACAATACGTTTGTCATTGAAGGAAAAAGTAATCTATTACCGGGATCCCGATTGGTTGGTGAGGTCGTCGTCGTGACAGAGGGAGAAAAAGAGGTTTTCTCGGATACAACTGAACTTGTTCAGGAAGATGGATCTTTCCACATGGAACTGGAACATCACGAGTACGGTGAAGCGGAAATTATTGTACGATTTGATTTTAATACCGTGCAAGATGATGAGATAAAGAGGCATTACGGAGAAAAAGGACAAAAATTGGAAGGACCGTTTATTTACAAGCATGAAGAGTATGAAGGAATATTGAAAAAGGCCGAAGCAAAAATAGATTACGTACCGGGCGAAACAACAAACTTAGCGATTCAGGCACCGGATTGGTACGATTTGCCGGATGATTATGGTGATCCGAGGATTTGGATTGAAGTAGAAGAGCTTACAGAAGACGGGGAATTTTTCTACCTTCACGGGCGAAGCAACATTATGGAAGGTAGTGAGATTAAAGTAGAGTATAGATATAACAAGGATAAGACCCAAGTCAAGCCTGACGGATCTTTTGATTTTAAATTTGATTACGAGTATCTGGAGGATAAAGATATTGTCATCACGTTCGAGCCTTATGGCTACCAGTGGAACGAAATTGAAGAAGCCTATGGGAAAAAAGGACAAAAGCTCGTTGGTGACCTTGTCGTAAACAATAAATACAGCACGGATAAACAGTTTATTGAAAAGCGCATTCCATGGGACGGCAGCTTTGAGGAAGATGGTGCAGATGCCTCATCAACAGGAGTTGACGAGGAGCAAGCACCAGAAGAAAATGAAGAAAATACGAAAGATGAAAAGGAAAATCCGGACGATGAAGCTGATCAGGAAGAAGATCCTAAAAAAGAAGAGTAAGCAGCAGTTAACAGAGAGGAAGGTAGGTCGTTGAAACAAACGTTGATGTTCTTCGTCATGCTCGTAAGTACGATGTTCATTCTCACAGCTTGCGGGGCCGATCTTGGAGACCCGAAAGTATACATGGGCGGAGAAGTAAAAGAAAAAGAGGATAAAATTGTTATTGCTGGTGAAAGCAACCTGCTGCCTGGGTCTCGTGTCCACGGTGTTTTATATGTGGATGACGGCGAAGAAGTATTTGCCGATGTAACGGAACTGGTTGATGATAAAGGCAGGTTCAAAATGGAAATGGATCATCATCAATATGGAGATGCAGAAGTCGTCGTCACTTTTGGGTTCGCAGATCAAGTGCAGGAGGAAGAAATAGTCGAGCATTACGGTGAAGGCGGGAACGAACTAAAAGGCCCATACGTATTACAGGATGAGCAATGGGGAGAACCGCAAAAAAAGGCGGTTGTCCGCTTAGATTTGCCGGCTGATTCCGAAGAAGATACATACGCATTTTCCGAACCGGATTGGAATGAAAAACCGGACGATTACGGGGACCCGCGTGTACGAATTGAAGTTGAGGAGATTACAGAAGATGACGAATACTTTTATGTAAAAGGGAAATCAAATCTTCTAGAAGGAAGCAAAATTTCCGGCTATTATTCTGATCGCTGGGGGGTCACAGACGAAACGAGGGTGAACCCGGACGGTACATTTGATTTAAAAATTGAGTATAAATATTCAGAGGATCCGTATTTTACTATTATTTTTAAGCCGTCATCCCAATGGGAATCGATTAAGGAGAATTATGGATCAAACGGAGAAAAACTGGTAGGATCACTCGTCGAAACATCCAATGACAACCTCCATGTCGAGGCAATCATCGATTATGAACACGAATAAATGGAAAAAGCTGCTGAGGTAAACTTCAGCAGCTTTTTCATTGGTAAGAAAGCATAAATTTTTGCGCATAGCTGTCTAGATTCGACGTACAAATGTTTTCGGTGGGAAGAAAGCGTAGCTACAGTCCCAGGATGTTCTAGTGCAAATTTTTCCGATGGGACGAGCATTCACGCGCAGTCCCAGGCGTTGCAACAAATCTCTTGGTGGGAAGAGCATTTAAGTGCAGTCCCAGAATGTTGCGCTTTTTAGCCTTTGGGGGTCGCTTGTGCTTTTCTTAAAAGATAAGAATGTATATAATTTTGTGCATAGCTGTCTAGCTTAAGCGCCCAGAAACTAGGCGACTTCCTGCAGCGCCTTGCAATAAGTCATCATCGATTCGCGGTGCTCATCGTGATTCCTTTATCTTAGTTGCTTCAGTCCAGTCGCTACGATTCTAGGCAGGGCGCTTGTGCTTTTCTTATTGGTAGACAAAAAAGAATAATACATCATCCCATTGTATTCGGCCAGAGAAGCTTTTATAAACCGCGCTTGCTGATCAACAAAACTTTCTTAACAATACTGTTCTAAAAAAGTTCCGTGCATGACAAGTGCCCTGTACGCATAAGCTGTATAAACCTCAGATATAGATGGAGGGAAACAATGGATATTTTAAACAAGTTAAAGCGTCATAGAGAAGAAGAGAAAAAGCTGATGTGGGAAGGAACGTTTGCCGATTATTTGGAAATTGTAAAGGAGCGCCCTGAAGTAGCTCAAACCTCCCATTCACGTGTTTATAATATGATCAAATATGCTGGCTTGCGGGAGGAAAATGATCAAAGGAAGTACGAGTTTTTTGGCAGTGAAATATTTGGCTTGGAGGATGCGATTGAAAAGCTTGTGGAGGAATATCTCCATCCAGCGGCACGGCGTCTTGATGTTCGGAAGCGTATTTTACTTTTGATGGGGCCGGTAAGTGGAGGAAAATCTACCATTGTTACAATGCTGAAACGCGGTCTGGAAAGATATTCGCGCACTGATGAAGGGGCAGTGTATGCCATTAAAGGCTGTCCGATGCATGAAGATCCATTGCATTTGATTCCGAAAGAACTGCGAGAGGAATTTTATGAAAAGTACGGCATCCGTGTGGAAGGCAGCTTATCCCCGTTGAATTTGATGCGACTCGAGAAGGAATATGGCGGACAAATTGAGGATGTCAAGGTGGAGCGCATTTTCTTTTCCGAAGATAAACGCGTTGGTATTGGTACATTCAGCCCATCGGATCCGAAATCACAGGATATTGCCGATTTGACCGGGAGCATCGATTTTTCGACGATTGCCGAATATGGATCCGAATCCGATCCGCGTGCATACCGATTTGATGGGGAACTGAATAAGGCCAATCGTGGCATGATGGAATTTCAGGAGATGCTGAAGTGTGATGAAAAGTTTTTATGGCACCTGTTGTCATTAACCCAGGAGGGCAATTTTAAAGCAGGTCGTTTTGCGTTAATTAGTGCAGATTCTTTAATTGTTGCCCATACGAATGAAGCGGAATATCGATCGTTTATCTCTAATAAAAAGAACGAAGCACTACATTCGCGGATTATCGTTATGCCAATTCCGTACAACTTAAAAGTAAGTGAAGAGGAACGTATTTACCAAAAAATGATTAAGCAAAGCGATATCGCCCATGTCCACGTAGCTCCACATGCATTGCGAGTTGCTGCCATCTTTTCCATTTTAACAAGATTAAAGGATTCGAAAAAACAAGGGATCGACCTCGTGAAAAAAATGCGTTTGTATGATGGAGAAAATGTCGAAGGTTTAAACCAAATTGATATGGATGAACTAAAAAATGAATATACCGATGAAGGCTTGAGCGGTATTGATCCAAGGTATGTGATCAACCGCATTTCTTCAGCCATCATCCGGAAAGATGTGCCGGCAATCAATGCATTGGATGTATTAAGGTCATTGAAGGAAGGCTTGGATCAACACCCATCCATTTCCAATGAGGACCGAGAAGACTTTTTAGACTATATTTCCATCGCCCGTAAAGAATACGATGAAATGGCCAAAAAAGAAGTGCAAAAAGCATTTGTTTACTCGTATGAGGAGTCAGCGATAACGTTAATGGATAACTATTTGGACAATGTGGAAGCATTTTGCAATAAAAACAAGCTCCGTGATCCGTTAACAGGAGAAGAAATGAATCCCGATGAAAAATTGATGCGCTCGATTGAGGAACAAATCGGTATTTCGGAAAACGCGAAGAAAGCATTTCGAGAGGAGATACTCATTCGTATTTCCGCTTATGCCAGAAAAGGAAAAACATTTGACTATCACTCGCATGAACGTTTGCAAGAGGCCATCCAGAAGAAGCTTTTTGCCGATTTAAAGGATGTCGTGAAAATAACGACGACATCGAAAACGCCGGATGAATCCCAATTGAAGAAAATTAATGAGGTTATTGCCAGACTGATTGATGAACATGGTTATAACTCGATTTCCGCCAATGAACTGCTGCGCTATGTCGGCAGCCTGCTCAACCGCTAGTTTTGTTTTTGGAATTATGTAGCTGTACTCATTGCACCGTCTGCCAAGCCAAAAAAGGAAGTACGAACAGGCAAACGGTGCATACAATAAAGTAATACACGATTCACCTTAAATAGGGAGGGAGATGGGATGCAAGCCGGAAAAGAAAACTTTGTCGTCTCCAAGGAAAACTGGTCCCTCCATCGAAAAGGCCAGCAAGATCAAAAAAGGCATATGGATAAAGTTAAAGAGGCGATCAGAGACAATTTATCTGATTTAATTAGTGAAGAAAGCATTATCGCTTCTGATGGAAAAGAGATTATTAAAATTCCGATTCGGTCCCTTGACGAATATAAAATCCGCTATAATTACGATAAAACGAAACACGTCGGTCAAGGTGATGGTGACAGCAAGGTAGGCGATATTGTTGCCCGTGACGGACAGGGCAAGCAAGGAGCTGGTCCAGGGAAAGGGAAAAAAGCAGGTGACCAGCCGGGTGTTGATTATTATGAAGCCGAAGTATCGCTCGCCGAAATTGAAGAAGTGCTATTTCAAGATCTTGAACTGCCAAATCTCGAACAAAAAGAAAAAGCTGAACTGACAACCGAAAAAATTGAGTTTAATGATGTTCGCAAAAAAGGTTTAATGGGCAACGTCGATAAAAAAAGAACTATTTTAACGGCTTTAAAAAGAAATGCGACAAAAGGAAGTCCGTCGATTGCTCCAATTCAGCAGGATGATTTACGTTTTAAAACGTGGAATGACGTCACAAAACCTGAATCCGAAGCAGTAGTCTTGGCCATGATGGACACAAGCGGCTCCATGGGGAGCTTCGAGAAATATATGGCCCGCAGCTTCTTTTTCTGGATGACTCGATTTTTACGAACAAAATACGATACCGTCGAAATTGTTTTCATTGCCCATCATACTGAAGCAAAGGTGGTCAGTGAAGAAGCCTTCTTTTCAAAGGGCGAAAGCGGTGGGACGATATGTTCATCCGTTTATTATAAGGCATTGGAACTGATCGGAGAAAAATACAGCCCGAATCGTTACAATATTTACCCATTTCATTTTTCCGATGGCGATAATCTAACATCCGATAACCCGAAATGCTTAAAGCTTGTGCATGACATCATGGATGTTTCCAATATGTTCGGCTATGGAGAAGTGAATGTGTTCAGTCGCTACTCCACCTTAATGAACGCCTACAAGCGAATCGATAACCCGAAATTCAAAAATTATATATTAAAAAATAAAAATGACGTTTACCATGCGATGAAGGAGTTCTTTAGCGCAAGTAGGGAAGTGTAACACTTCCTTACTACATAAAATATTTAGATGGGCACGCTGTGGCACCCCAGCCATGGCGATGCTTTGTTTACGGTCTTTTTTTAGGGGGCTTCGCTTCTGTCTTATAGCGGATGTAAGCTTTAATTTTGGACGCTGGGGATCGCCGCGTGCCCCAAATGGAGTGCTTTGGTGAATTTCGATCATGCTGGAACGTGCCACGTACCACAAATGGATTGTTTGCACGGATTTCGGTCACGCTGAGGATCGCCTCGTGCCTCAAGTGGAGTGTTTTGATGAATTTCGGTCACGATGGAACGTGCCGAGTACCCCAAACGGATTGTTTGCACGGATTTGGGTTACGCTGAGGATCGCCTCGTGCCTCAAAAGGAATACTCTGACGAATTTCGGTCAAGCTGCAACTTGCCTCGTGCCCGAACAAGAGTGCTTGCATGAATTCCGGTCACGCAAGAAAACGCCACAGCCATTCTCACTCACTTTCGTTAGCACGAAAAATCACTCCCGGTGTTCTTTACCAGAATTTGCACAGTATTGATGCATCTGTCTAGTATTTTTCAAACAGGAATTGCATCACAATATCCTCTATCATTTAATCCAGACAACTAAAACAACATACACAGAACAATATGCACAAATTTTTTCAATATCATGCCCCCTTTTTACACTTCTATACGAATGTAGTAATAAGGATGTTTTCTCCATTTAATTTTTGCCAAATAGCTCTCTAATCCTACATTCGTTTTTAATTACGAAATGGGGGCAAGCTGCATGGAAAAATATATCTCCGTTGTTCTTTAAAATATCAGTTATCCCAAATATCCGTAAACACGCGTTACGCAAGGACAATTTTATAAACCGCACGGTCCGTGCTAATAATAAATTCCGATTCATCGAATTCGTATAACGTGTTGTTTTCTAGCGGGATTTCATATAAAGATGATGGAAGCGGCTGCAGTTCATTCCGCTCATTATCTGTCTGGGTCATACCTGCGCCGTTTAGTTCCAACGTGTACATGGATTCATAATCATCCAGCCTCCGTGTATCCTTTTCATATGAAATATACTCAAGCGCGAGTACTGTTTCATCCACATCATCCATTTCCAACTTAGATACTTTTACCCGTTTACCATTCCATTTGCTTAATTGGTCATTAAATTCTTCTATTGATAAAAAATGATCCATGTATAAATCCCTCCCATCATTTAACGTTTCCTTTATGGAGGAAAACATACAGAACAACATGACTAAAAAATACATAAGGACAATGAAAGTTAAATGAAAACCAATCTCTGTATTATTGTTCATGATTCACTCCTTCCATCATAAACTATAGAAAGGAGGGGTCGTTTTTGGAGAAAGAATTAACACGAGCCATTGATGAAATTACGGAAATTGCTTCGGACTTTGGACTTGATTTTTATCCGATGCGTTATGAAATTTGCCCTGCGGATATTATATATACGTTCGGCGCGTATGGCATGCCGACCCGTTTCACCCATTGGAGCTTTGGAAAGCAATTTCACAAAATGAAGCTCCACTATGATCTTGGCTTAAGCCAGATTTATGAACTTGTCATTAATTCTAACCCTTGCTATGCCTTTTTGCTTGATACGAACAGCCTGATTCAGAACAAGCTCATCATCGCCCATGTACTCGCTCACAGTGACTTTTTCAAAAACAATGTACGTTTTTCCAACACGCGGCGTGATATGGTTGAGAGCATGACTGCAACGGCCGAGCGGGTAAGTCATTATGAGATGATTCACGGAAAAGATGAAGTGGAAAAGTTTTTGGATGCGGTATTGTCAATTCAAGAGCATATTGACCCAGCAATTATTCGATCGGAATATCCGGAAAATGGCGAAGAACAACTGCAAAAAGCAACAACCCCGTATGATGATTTATGGGATTTGGATAATGCTGACAAAAGGCAAAGCAAACCGGTAAAAAAGGAGAAAAAGGTCCCTGCTCAACCGGAAAAGGATTTGCTATTATTTATCGAGAACCATAGCCGCGAGCTGGACGACTGGCAGCGCGATATTTTAACGATGATGCGGGAGGAAATGCTGTATTTCTGGCCACAGCTCGAAACGAAAATCATGAACGAAGGCTGGGCATCCTACTGGCATCAGCGGATTTTGCGGGAAATGGATTTAACGGCAGGGGAAACGGTTGAGTTTGCCAAATTAAACGCAGGTGTCATTCAGCCATCAAAAACTCAAATTAACCCATACTACCTCGGTTTAAAAATGTTTGAAAATATTGAAGAACGTTATAACAATCCGACGAAAGAAATGAAGGAAAGAGGGATTAAAGCGAATAGCGGTAAGGAAAAAATATTTGAAGTGAGAGAACTCGAAGCGGATATTTCCTTCATCCGAAACTATTTAACGAAAGACTTAGTTCGGCAAGAGGATATGTACTTATTCGAAAAACAAGGAAGAGATTACCGTATTTCCGATAAAGAGTACGAAAATGTTCGTGACCAGCTCGTATCGGCAAGAGTGAACGGAGGCTTTCCATATATTTACGTAGAGAACGGCGATTACTTGAAAAATGGTGGACTGTATTTAATTCACGCCTATGAAGGCATCGAGCTCGACCTCCCGTATTTGGAAAACGTGCTCAGTTATATATATCAGCTATGGGGACGCACGATTTATATGGAAACATATGTCGATGATCGGAAAGTTTTATTTTCTTACAACGGCGAAAAAGTAACGCGAAGAAATTTGTGAGAAAGAAATTACATGAACCGAAAACGTTTTTCATCATCACATATTAAACTGCGCATCGTGAAAAAACCGAGAAACCCCTTTTATAGCAAAAATTGCCTTTATAAATTTAGGGGAAATGACTCATCCTAAATGATGAAAGGGAGGTTTTATGATGCAGCATGAATTAAGAAATGTGATGACGTCCAATGTGGAAACAATCCAGGAAACCCAGTCCATCCAAGAAGCAGCAGAATTAATGAGTGCTCGTAATATCGGTTCTGTGCCAGTTGTGAATAACAGCGGGCAGATGGTTGGAATTATTACGGACCGCGATATTACGTTACGGTCTACAGCTGATGGTGAAGCAGCACAAACGCCTGTATCTGAAGCGATGACTGCCCAAAGCATTGTCCAAGGCACACCTGACATGAGTGCTCAGGAGGCTGCCCAATTAATGGCACAGCAACAAATTCGCCGCCTGCCTGTCGTTGAAAACGATCAAGTCGTCGGAATGGTAGCGCTCGGAGACTTAGCCGTTGACAACATGTCCGATGATGCAGCAGGGGACGCATTATCAAGCATCTCCAACCCATCTGAACCACAAAAATAGCACAAGCAAATTTAGTCAAGAACGTTGATCGAAAGGGTGATCAGCGTTCTTTTTCATATAAAAAACTCCCAAAAGGCAGATTTTCACTCTAACTTTTGGGGTGCACATCAGAACCGGCAGATTTTTTAAAATTATTGTATAAAAAGTATACATACGAGCTTGCTCCAGTGAGTGCAACGAAGACTTATCAAGCAAGCGTAGATGCTGATAATGGGTATCAACACAGTGATGTTCCTTACTGAGAGTTGGTTCTCGAAGGCGATATTGTTCCGGGCGACACAGCATTTTGGAGAAAGTCCATCAAGACTTTGACGGTGATTTCTACGATTATAATGACAGTAAGGATTACACCGGGCCCGAACGAATCGCCTGGAAATCCATTTAGCCTACGTATTGATAATGTCATGATCTTTAGTTTGTTCAAACAGTTATGCGAACAGGAAATATTTATTCATTTATATACTTGATATTGTATAGCTTCGCTTTATTCCGGCCGAAAGAAGGTTATTTTCTTCACATTCCCCTTGTTTGATTTCTGTATCTTCTTGAGGTAATATACTGAAAATCTCCATATATTAAGGGAGGTTTTTTATCATGTTTATCCATGATTTTGAAAATGACATCGAGTGTTTTTGACTAAATCAATCGTTTCTAATAAAAGAATAATACTGTCTAATCTGAAATTGTTTTTTCGGAAAGTAGACTATGAGGAAAATGTATAACTGAAACGTATAAATTGTAGTGTAGACTACAGAGTTTAGTAAAGAAAGTTTATATAATATAGTTAGTATATTTTAAAAAAGCAATACCCTGAGAGGTTTTCCCCCTGCCCTGAGGACTTCTATTAATGAAGTCAATTCCTTTAAAAACCTTGTGTATTAATCTGTTTGGTGATGTTCTATCGCTTAAGTTAAAGTGATAAATTGAATGGGAAGGGTTGGATGTACACTAATAAGAATTAAATTTAAAAAGGAATGAATGCGATTACAAATGATATAGTGTCTTTACGTAAACCATGAATGTTTAACGTAATGTTAAGTGTTCCGTAACTTAATTGGATTAATGTCATTCATGAATGATAGCGCTATCTATAGTGTTCCATTTATAAAATCTGAAATTGATTCAATTAATTTACTTTATTGAATCTTCAAAGGGAAAGGTGTTTTAATTATGTCTAAACCGAAAGAATACTTACTCGAATTTAATATAAATCGGTCATTAGCATTTTTACCATTAATTATTTTTATGATATCGTGTATTCTTTTCTTCGTTGTGTTCCAAGTATATGAGATGGAAGCTTTGGCTATGGGAGGATTTATTGCGTTAATTATTGGTAGTCTCTTCGCAAAAAGTAATGCTAAGTATTGGGATGCGGTTATTAAAGGAATGTCATCGAAAATTGCCAATACATTAATACTTATTCTTTTTATAGTATCCTTTTTTGGAAAGTTGATGGGAGAAGCTGGTGCTGCAGAAGGGTTCGTTTGGGTTGGTATGGAACTTCATTTAACGGGAGCTTTATTCACTTTATTTACTTTTCTTGTAGCGGGGATTATAGCTGCTGCGACTGGTACATCAATAGGAACATTATTTGCAGCCTTTCCTTTACTTTATCCAGCGGGGGTTTTATTAGGTTCTGATCCAATAATATTGGCTGGAGCTATTTTAAGTGGGGCTATTATGGGTGATAGTATGGGGCCTATATCAGATGTAACCATTACAAGCTCTATTACTCAAAAGTACACAAAAAAAGAAGGCAATGCAGATATTATGGGGATGGTCAAATCGCGTCTGCGTTATGTTATTCCAGCAGCTATTTTAGCTAGTATCCTGTTTTTGATATTTGGTGGCACTGGAAATAAAATCAATGCAGAAGGTTATGAATTAATAGAGCAATATTCTGATCCACATGGTTTAATTATGTTAATTCCTATAATTATATTGTTAGTTGTAGCAGTCAAAAGTCAAAATATATTTTTAGCGTCAACCGTTGGAACAATCATTGGGATTGTCGTGGCTGTGCTTTTTGGGGCGATTGATATAAGTAATATATTTATGGTTCAAGAAGGTGCATTAAGCGGGTTTCTTATCGATAGCGTTACAGGAGTTATTGGTACCATTGCTTTTGTAATACCTTTGTTTGGTATTATAGGAGTTCTTGAAGAAAGTGGTGCAATGGACAGGTTAGTAAATGATTTGATGAACAGTAAGTTTGCTGCCACAGAAAGAGGAACAGAGCTCATCATTATGATAGGAGCTACGATCTCTGGAATTAGCCTAGGAGGCGCAAATGGACCTACTTGCATGATGTTTGGGCCTTTGACAGATGAAATTGGTCAGAAAAAACAACTTCACCCTTATCGCAGAGGTAATCTGTTATCTGGATTTGCATCTTCGCTGCCAATTTTAATACCATTTAGCAGTTCATTTATTATTATTACGTACGCTAATATTAATGCCTTGGTTGAAAACTTTACATTCGTACAGCCCATTAACCCATTAATGATAGCGATTGGAACATTCTTTCCTGCAATGCTTTTCATTGTGTTTTTATATGCAATTCTTAGCGGGTGGGGAAGACGATTTGAAGGAGAAGGTGGTTTACCTGTAAAACAGCCTAGGCAGAATGAAGGTGCAAGCGAAAGATATATTTAATTCAAGATTGTTATAATTAGTTATCTTATACAAATGTAAATTCACCTATATAATTGACGTATAATAATAGTTATTAAACTGAAATTTTTTATGAAGGAAGGTTTTTAGTAAGAATGACTTTTATTGATGAACTTACGTCACCTTGGTTAGATAACTTACCTTATAATTGGAGTGTTTTTGATACAGAAGGCAAAGTTATTCATTTTAAAAAGAATAATTTTGTTTTTAATGCAGGAGACGATTTAGACTATGTATATATAGTTTTAAATGGAAGAGTGAGAACATATCTAAATACAGTAAATGGTAAAGAGAAAACGTTAATGGTTATTGGGAAAAATGGTTTGTTAGGGGAAGATTTTATTCAAGGGGATCACGTTCACTCAACGTCAGCAATAGCGGTAACAGAGTCAACTCTACTAAAAGTAGATAAAATAAAATTTCGTAAAATTACGTTTTCTGAAGAAAAAACTTTGACGCAATGGTTACAGATATTGAGTTTAAAAACAAAGGTCTTAACCCAATCTCACTCTAACCTTGCATTTAATGATACTAGAGAAAGATTAGCGAGTGCCTTGATTTATCTTGCAAAGACATATGGGGGAAAAGATATAAATAATTCCACAAGAATAGGAATTAAATTTACACATCAAGAATTAGCAGACTTTATAGGTTCTTCTAGAGTAACTGTTTCGAATGAATTAAATAAGTTAAGAAAAGAAGGCATTGTTTCTAAAATGGATAAACACTATCATATACAAAGCATTTCAAAGCTTAAAGAAATTTATAGTTCTGAAGAATAATTTATACTTTAGTAATCCTGTTTACAGAAGTATATAAATTAATACTTTATAATTTAATCAGCAATAAAGTTATAGAGACAGAAAAGGTGAGGGATATAAATGAAAGATATGCAATTAGTGAGAGAGGAATTTCCTATTTTAAAAGATAAGATCCAGCTATCTAGCTGTTCTCAAAGTGCGCTTCATCATAATGTTAAAGAGAGTATAAATAAATATATAAACACTTGGGAAAAAGATGGCATGAACTGGGGTCTATGGATGGAAGTATGTGAAAATGCAAGAATGAAGTTTGCTAAACTAATAAATGCAAAACCCTCAGAAATCGCAATTGTTTCATCGGTTTCACACGCAATATCTTCAATAGCTACAAGCTTGAACCCTGAAGAAGGTAAAAAAGATTTTTGGGTCTCTAAAGAAGATTTTCCATGCATTGGTCATGTAGCGTTGTCCCAAAACAATTATAAGGTAAAGTATATAGATTATAATAAAGATGATTATAGCACAGTAATAAATGACGAAACATTTATGGTTTCCGTCCCTCATGTTTCGTTTTATAATGGTGCTATATCTAATCTAGAAAATGTTATACATCACACAAAAAAAAGAGATGGCTATGTTTTTGTAGATGCCTACCAATCAGCAGGTCAAGTGGATATAGATGTGAAAAAACTAGATATTGACTTTCTGGCTGCAGGTATGCAAAAGTACTTGCTTGGTATTCCTGGAATTGCTTTCTTGTATGTTAAAGAAGAAATAGCTGACACTTTATCGCCAAGAATAACTGGTTGGTTCGGACAGGAAAATCCATTCGCTTTTGATGGCGAGAATGTAAACTATGCTCAAGGAGCGCGAAGATTCGATACGGGAACTTTCCCAATGATTAATGGATTTGCGGCCGATAGCGCTCTTGATATTATTTTGGGTGTTGGCGTGAAAAACATAGAAAAACGTTTACAAGAATTATCGCAATTCACACTCAATTATTGCAGAGATAATAGTTTGAACATTGCAAGTCCGTTAGACCCAACATTAAAAGGATCTAATACAGCTATAAAAGTAGAGGACGCAAACAAGATAGAAGCAAAGTTAAAGGAAAGAAATATTCTACTCTCTGCCAGAGCTGATGTTATTCGTATAGCTCCTCATTTTTACAATACAGAAGACGATATCAAGATAGCTGTTGACGCATTGAAGAAGCTTATCTGACTATTAGTAATAGGATATTTGAGTTACAGGAGACCAATTATCCAACGCTATACATTTAATTTTTGGAAGTCATCGTATCATATCTAGAGAGTCTGTATTCTGTCCAGATGTCGTATGACAGTATTTTAGCAAATGATTACAATGCTCATTTTTGGGGCGCTAATCGTTGCTTTATTATCTGAAAGTAGAAAATAACTGAACAGCACCCTGTCAAGTAGACAGTAAAATAATCAAAACCAAGATAAGCGGCTTTGGCTCTAAATTCATACGGGCTAAGGTTGCTTATATTTTTTGTTAGCATCTAATACATGTACCCCCTATGTTTTAATTTAACTGGATTCAAATCCTCGGTACACCACCAAAGAATTCTAAAGCATGAATGTGTGCTGTAAACCAATTTACAGATTTTATATAACTCAACTGATTATAAGATCCAATCGACAAAAAATATACGCAGGCAACACCTCTCTTGAAGCACGATCTGTAACAACCAATGCCAAACCAGCCCAATTTACTTCTATATATTTATCCTGGTTTTTTCGAATAAACAGATGGTAAATAATCATTGAGTAACGTCCTGTATAATTTTGTCATTCCTTCTCATGCAATATAAATTTATTTTTCTCCGTACTTTTGGTGCGCTGATTCACAAATGGCTACTTATCTTACCCTTATTACTCGTTCAAACCCACACAGCATGGCTCAACTCATCTATAATAAATAAAACATAAAAGCTCTTCACTCAATGGGAAGGACATTTCGTTTTATTACATTAATGTTTTCCCAACAACCCAACTGACAAAAACAAACATTGTAGTAATAAATTCGAACCTGTTGATGCGTTTAATTAATCAACGGGTTTATTTTTTGTCATATTTAAATGGGTCAACTTATATAATAGTAGAACTAATAAACTTGTATTAAAAAGTAGTGTTTTTATGTTTATTAGAAAAAATAAATAAAAATCGATTGATATAGCAAGGACAACACGAGTTAAACAAGACCAAGCCAAATAAAAACGATCGGCTATGTCGCATTAAACTAAAGATCAACATCCTATGGCATTATTGAACTTTACTTAGGAAAAATTACATTTTTATAAGCGCTAATGTTTAAATCGATTATCATGAACCCGATGTCATATTACTTTAAGAAATTCACAATGCAGTAGCATTTAAATAATAGGGATGGAGAGAATGGAGTTTATGAAACAATCGCAGATCACAGTGGTGGGAAGTTTAAATATGGATTTAGTAGTAGAAACACAACGTATACCGCGCCAGGGTGAAACGGTTCTTGGAAAAAGCTTCACTACATTATCTGGTGGAAAAGGAAACAACCAGGCGGTAGCTTGTGCAAGACTAGGAGCAGAGGTTACGCTCATCGGTTGTGTAGGAGAAGATATATATGGAGAACAGTTAATTCAAAATTTAAAGAATGAAGGAGTTATTACAGAGCATATTATAGAGGTCCCAGAAACTAGTACCGGAATAGCTTCAATTACTGTTAACAATGGTGAAAACCAAATTATTGTAGTGCCGGGAGCAAACCATCATTTGACTCCAGATAATTTACAAGATAAAGAAGAAGTTATTAAACAGTCGGACATTATATTAGTGCAACTTGAAATTCCATTAGAGACTGTTATTAAGACGATCGAAATTGCAGAATTTCATCGAATCCCCGTAGTTTTAAATCCAGCACCTTCTATGACTTTACCAGACAAGCTATTAGACAAGGTTACATACATAACACCAAATGAACATGAATTGAAGAAAATGTTCCAGGAAGATGAGGTTAGCACGCAAAGTTTTGAGGAAATATTAGCAAGGTTTCCAGAGAAAATTGTCATGACAAAAGGAAAGAAGGGTGCTTACTTTATAGATATAGATGGTAAATTAGTGCATCACCCAAGTTATCCAGTCCAAGTAGTCGATACAACTGGAGCGGGAGACTCATTTAACGCAGGTTTGGTCGTAAAGTTAAGTGTTGGAGAAAATATTTCTGAAGCGACGAAATTCGCCGTGGCAGTTGGAGCTCTTTCGGTCACTAAATTCGGTGCTCAACATGGAATGCCAACGATGAAGCAGGTAAAAAGGTTTATGGAAAATGAGTTATAGAACAAACAGAAAATTATATTTTATGGGAGGCTATGATGATGGTAAAGCATCAATCAAATGAAATGAAACAACGGGAAAAACTATCAATTAATGAGGAACAATTGCAGCAGCGGATAAACAATATGAGTTATGGTGATGAAAAAAGTAAGGACTGGGCGCGCCGGTGGTTAGATGTCGAATCAAGAGGCCAGGTAGGATTATCGTTGTTTCCTGTTCCTCCAATTATCGAGAGAGGGTCTGGTGACAAACTGTACGATGTAGATGGGAAAGAATATATCGATTTATTATCTGGTTTTTCGGTTTCAGCCTTAGGACAATGCAATCCTGAGATAACGAAAACGATATCAGAACAGGCTGGTAAGCTAACACATTATTTTGATTTCCCACATCCCGAGCGAATTGAGATGGCTGAAAAACTTACTAAAATGACACCTATTAAAGGAGAAGATGCGCGAGTAGTTTTTGGCGTTACAGGATCTGATTCAGTTGAATTAGCGATTCGAGCAGCACGTTATTATACCGGACGGTCAATGGTACTAACAGCGTACGGTGATTACCACGGAGTTACTTATGGTGCGATGCCATTTACTACAAAGGGTGGAATGAGACCATATTTCCATCCGATTCAACCGCAAGATTCAGGTGTTGGTTATTTCCCTTTCCCTTACGCGTATCGTGGACCATTTGGAGAACCACCAACTGGAGAGTCAGCGGAGGAGTATACATTAAGTAAACTTAAGCATTATTTAGAGTTTTTACTAGAAAGTAAAGAAACTCCTTATGCAGAAGGAAAAAGCGGGATTTCTAACGTAGCAGCAATTATCGTGGAACCTTTCCAAAGTTCTGCTGGTTATTATATACCACCTAAAGGGTACTTGAAGTTTTTACGTAAAATTGCAGATGAATATGGAATTCTCTTGATCGTGGATGAAATTCAAACAGGGTTAGGAAGAACAGGGCGTCTATGGGCGACTGAATGGGAAGATGTTGAAGTCGATATGTTATTAACATCGAAAGCACTTGGTGGAGGTTTACCACTATCCGCAGCAGTTGCAAGAGCGGATATATTGGAGGCCTGGGGACCTGGTGCACACGTATCAACTCAAGCAGGAAATGTTATTGCATGTGCTGCTGGTAATAAAATATTGGATCAAGTGTCAGATGAGGCGTTCCTAAAATCGGTTAAGGAAAAAGGAGACTACTTTGCAAACGGCTTACGTGAATTACAAAGGAAATATCCGATAATTGGACAGATTGATGCTCGAGGTCTATATATTGGTTTAGAATTCGTTAAAGACCAAAAGACGAAAGAACCTGCAGACGAAGAAGCTCAACAAATATTAGAAGCTTGTTTGGAAGAAGGGATTATTTTTGAAAAAGGAGGATTTTTCCACAACCGTTTTCAACTCATTCCTCCATTAACAATATCATATGAAACGATAGATGAAGTGATTGCTAGGTTTGATAAAATACTTTCAAAAGTGAACACCAAATAAACCTGAAACATGCAGCGTTCAAACATGTATTCAAATTTGGCCGCTTGTTACATGCGTACAACACTAGTATGAAGTAAAAAAGCGGCTTTCCCATTCTTTATCATTATGTCTTACGTAAAAGAAGTCGTCTAGGGTCATTCTTGGTTGAAGTATGAAATTAGAAGCCCTTAAATTCGAGTAAATAATGGCGGAGAGATATCATGTCGTTGCAACATTTCATAAAAGAAGATAAGCGGGCATCAAAAGAGGAGTCTAAATGCTTTCACCACTTCTTCACTAGGGTAGCAATGTAAGAGTCTATGTAGTATAGCAACAGT
This sequence comes from Virgibacillus sp. W0181, assembly GCF_051846915.1. Classification (NCBI taxonomy): domain Bacteria; kingdom Bacillati; phylum Bacillota; class Bacilli; order Caryophanales; family Bacillaceae; genus Virgibacillus; species Virgibacillus sp. W0181. The sequence goes on along the minus strand of NZ_JBPYCR010000023.1, from coordinate 26,627 downwards.
TTGTACAAAGTTAAAAAATATATTATCCACGTTTAGCAATAGATAGGAGATGATTTTCAATGAATTCAAATAAAGGTTTAGCAATTGTCACAGGGGGCGGGAGTGGAATAGGTAAGGAAATTGCCCTACGGTTGGCACAAGATGGTTATGCTATAGGAGTTACTGGGCGGAATATGGATGCAGTCAACGCGGTTGTAGATGAAATTATACAACGGGGCGGTCAGGCGGAAGGTCATTTCATTGATGTTACAAAAAAGGCTACTATTACAGAGGCAATGGATTTTTTTGTGGATCAATATAGTGATTTAAAAGTGTGGGTTTCAAATGCTGGTGTTTCTACAATGAATAACTTTACGGAGCTGACTGAAGAAGAGTGGGATATAAATATGGATGTGAATACCAAAGGGGTATTCTTTTGTGGACAAGTGGCTGTAGAGCAGTTCCTCAAACAAAAAAAGGGAGGAAGAATCATTAATATAGCCTCTATGGCGGGTAAAAAAGGTAATGTACCGTTTCTTGCACATTATGTTGCATCCAAATTTGCAGCGGTAGGACTGACTCAGGCGATGGCTTATGAACTTGGAAAGCACAATATTACCGTAAATTCGGTTTGTCCCGGATATGTGTCGACTCCAATGCAGGAGAGAGAGTTAGAATGGGAAAGTTCCTTAAAAAATGTAACCGTGGAAAAGATAAAAGAATCTATGATAAGTGATACTCCATTAGGTAGAATTCAAACTTCCGGGGATGTAGCAAACGTGGTTTCATTCTTAGCAAGTGATGATGCTGGTTTCGTAACAGGAGAAGCCATATCAGTTAATGGAGGGGCATTTATGGATTAAAAGTTTAAATAACTCGGCTTTGCACTTTTAAATACTGATCAAAAAACTTTATATTCATGGGATTAAAATGTTGTAGGTACAATAACAAAAATGCCAAAGCAATCCCTCCGCTGGGTACTGACAAAAGTATTTCAAATCTAATGTCATTACTTAGCTTGAGATTTGTTTTAATGATTAGCCCATAAATTATCTAAATATTATGATTATGTATTAATGAACAGTTTTTTACAAGGTGACGCCTGTTCGTTTTTAGACCAAACAAGCGCTCACGAAGGGTTTTATGCGAAAGGGGGGTGTAAACAGATGAAAAGAAAAAAAAGAATTATGGATGTTTTTACTTACATTGCATTAACAATCATTTCACTAGTTTTTCTATTGCCATTACTGTGGATTTTAAGAACTTCACTAATTAAAAAGGTGGAAGCATATCAAATACCACCTAAATGGTTAGTCACACCTACCCTAGACAATTATCTAGCAGTCATTAATGATTCAACATTTTTCCATAATTTCACAAACAGCTTAGGGATTTCTCTAATATCTACAATATTATCATTGATTTTTGGCTCACTGGCGGCATATGGATTTGTAAGGTTACGCCAAGGAGGTGGAGACACGTTAAAAATATCTATCTTGGGAACTCAAATGCTGCCACCCATTGTGTTAGTAATTCCTATCTTTGTGTTAATTAAATCTGTTGGACTTTTAGACTCTTGGATTGCCTTGATCGCGACTTATATGACATTCAGTTTACCGTATGTTATTTGGTTGTTATTAGACTTTTTTGAGTCCGTTCCAAAAGAACTAGATGAAGCTGCAGAAATTGATGGAGCTTCAAAATTTAAAGGATTTATAAAAGTCGTTATACCAATCGCAGCCCCAGGTATTATATCAGCAGGAGTATTTAGTTTTATTATGGCATGGAATGAATTTATTTTTGCACTTGTATTAACTGGTACAAAGTCAAGAACATTGCCCGTTGCAATAGCAAACCTAAATACACATCAAGGCGTTATGATTGCTGAATTAAGTGCATCCGTAATCCTGATAGTTCTACCAGTTATTTTATTATCAATGTTTATACAAAAATATTTAGTAAGTGGTATGAGTTTCGGGTCTTTAAAATAGATGGGAACTCAATGAGGAGGGTTAAGATGCCAAAAAGATTTCTTGCTTTGATTCTAACGTTAATATTACTGACAGTCACTGCATGTAATTCTTCAACAAATAGTGAAAATGAAGACGCTAGTGAAGGGAAGCAGAAGTTAAATATATTGATGGAGTCACTTCCAGACACTGAATTTGTAGTAGAAATTGCTGACCAATTTACGGAAGAAACGGGAATTGAGCTCAATTTTGAAGTAATTACTTATGAAACAATGCATGAAAAATTAATTCCACAACTGACCGGTACGTCAAGTGATTATGATGTTATCGTTGTGGATAATTACTGGGTCGGTGAGTTTACATCTGCTGGTTGGTTGGAACCTTTAGATGAATATATTAATAAGGATGACTTTGACACAAGTGTCTACTTAGATTCAATGTTTAACATGGTAGGTCAGGTAGATGGAACTACTTATATGCTGCCGTTTTATAACTACGCTATGGCTTTAGTTTATAGGACTGATGTTTATGAGGATCCTGAATTAAAGAGTAAATATAAAGAAGAATATGGAAGAGATTTAGAAGTTCCGGAAAGTATTGATGAATACTTAAATATTAGTAAATTTATTACTAGGGAAACAAACGGTGAAATATACGGCTCTGCAATGCAAGGCTTAAGGCCAGATCCAATCACAATGGAATGGTTGAATTATCTGTTCAGTTCCGGTGGAAATTTCTTTGATGAGAGTGGAAAAGCAATAATTAATAACGAAGCTGGAGTTGAGGCATTAGAGCTATATATTGACAGTATGACAAATGCAGCACCCCCGGGAGCCAATGGTTTTGGTTTCGATGAGGCGTTTAACGTATTTGCTCAAGGAAATGCAGCATCTTTTGTTTCTTACAATTTTATGTTGCCTAAACTGAATAATCCAGATGAATCTCAAGTAGCAGGTAAAGTTGATATTAGCCATATACCGTTTGGAAAATCATTAAACGGTGGTTGGGGTTGGGGGATTCCACATAATGCGGAGGATAAAAACGCATCTTGGCAATTCCTGTCCTGGGTTGAATCCCACGATGTTGCAAAACAACGGGCGATGCTTGGTGGTTCACCTACACGATCGGATGTATTTGGGGATGAAGAAGTATTAGAAGAGTACCCTCATTTTAGCGAAGTACAAGATATTATAGCTACATCAGAAATGATACCAATTATTCCAGAAGCGCCTCAGTTAATTGAGATATTAGGTAGGGAATTATCGATTGCTGTTTCTGGAGATAAAACACCTCAAGAAGCGTTGGATACAGTAGCTGAAGAAATTGAACAACTTGATTAAAAAAATAATTGCTATAAAATCCCCCCTTTTATTAGAGGGGGGAAAATAGGAGTAGATGTAGGTGGCGTTTGAAAAAAGAAAACAAGAAGCAATATTTATATATCCTGCTTTAATAATCTTAGGGGTTATCGTTTTATTTCCGTTACTCTATGCACTTGTTACCAGTTTTTTTTCAACCTCACTCAAAGAGTCCGGACTTGGAAGTTTTGTTGGTTTAGATAATTACCTAAATGTATTCAAAAATGAATACTTCGCAAAGTCAATATGGGTTACATTTATTTTTACTGTTACAGTAGTGTTTTTTGAATTTATATTTGGATTTATTATAGCATTACTTCTTAACCGGAAGATTAAAGGAAAAAAAGTTTTCTTTACAATTATAATTACACCGATGTTGATTACTCCTGTCGCTATTGGTTTAATTTGGCGATTATTATTACATCCACAACTTGGTATTGTAAATTATGTGTTGAACACGATCGGGTTGTCTAGCCAAGCTTGGTTAGCGGATAAAAGCTTGGCATTAATGTCTGTTGTTTTAATAGATATTTGGCATCAAGTTCCTTTTATGGTTTTAATACTTCTTGCAGGTCTCGTCTCATTGCCAAAAGAACCTTATGAGGCTGCATTTATTGATGGCGCTTCTAGTATACAGACTTTTTTCCGTATTACTTTACCTATGATGATACCTACTATGGCTGTGGCTATTTTACTACGCACTATTAATGCATTAAAAACATATGACTTAATTTACATTTTAACTAAAGGTGGGCCTGGTTCCGAAACAGAAATTATTAGTTACCACATTTATAAGCAGGCATTCACGTTCCTTGAAACAGGTTATTCATCCGCTATGTCCTATCTATTATTATTTATTGTAGTAATCCTTAGTTTCTTATTTGTTAAAACAAGTAAAAGAGATTGGTGACATAAGGTTAGACCTTGGAAGGTAACAAAGCAATTCTAGGTCGTTGGGGGAGAATTTTAAAGGATTTTTAATTACATGTTATAGCAGCAAGAAGTATACAGTGTAGAGTGTTTACGACATTCTATACTATTTTGTTTTATACGTTTTTAACCCAGTGATGGAGAAAATTTCTTATCCAAGGAATATGTATGTTGTACAAGGAATATGTATTACAAGGGGGGCTTAAATATGGGGTATGATTTTAGGAAAAGTATAAACATATGGTCATTTGATGAGAATCTCAGTATTATCCAGTGTATGAAAATGGCCAAAAAAGCAGGGTTTGAAGGTATAGAACTTGTTCTAAATCGGGATGGTAATCTCAGTTTAGATAGTAATGATGACGAAATCTTAAGTTATAAGAATGCAGCTGAAGAAATAGGAATTAATATTACTAGTTTAGCAACGGGGCTTTATTGGCAGTACTCGATAACGAGTAATACAAAGCAAATTCAGGATAAAGCAAAAGAGATCGTCCGTAGGCAAATAGATATCGGTAACTTACTTGGTGTAGATTGCATATTAGTTGTTCCAGGGTCTGTGGGAGTAGATTTTAAGCCTAGCGAGGTTGTGCCAAACGCAAGAGACGATGATTTTTTTGCAGGTTCAGAAGTAATTGATTACGATATCGCCTATGAGCGGTCTGTAAAGGCATTCAAGGAATTAGCGCTATACGCAGAAGAAAACAAGGTGATTATTGGAATAGAAAATGTATGGAATAAGTTCCTATTATCGCCATTAGAGATGAGAGGGTTTATTGATGAAATAAATTCCCTATGGGTACAAGTATACCTTGATGTGGCAAATATGATGTTATATGGTTACCCAGAACATTGGATTAAAATATTAGGTACTCGTATAAAAGCGGTACATTTTAAAGATTATCGCACAGCTGCTGGTGGCTTATCAGGCTTTGTAGACTTGCTTGCAGGAGATGTTAATTTTCAGAAGGTAGTAAGCGAGCTAGAAAAAATAAACTATGCAGGATGGGTAAATGCGGAAATGACGCCAGCCTATAAACAATTCACTGATCAGATAGTCTATAATACGTCAGCATCAATGGATCGAATATTAAAACGTAACGTTACTTAACCTGAAACGGCTGTATAAAGGGAGTGATGAGGCTTGCAAGAACCAATAGTTAGTATTAAGGGGTTGTCAAAATTTTATGGTGCTAAAAATGAACAGCTTCAGGTAATTCAAGATATAAATATGGATATAGCAGATAAAGAGTTTGTCTGTATCCTTGGTCCAAGTGGTAGCGGCAAATCTACTTTTTTAAAAATTGTTGGTGGAATTCAAACCCCCACTACAGGAGAGATCACATTAGACGGTACAACATACAGAGAGGGAATTCCTTCTGATGTCCTTAATAAGTTTGGATTCGTTTTTCAAAATAGCAATCTATTACCGTGGCGAACTGCAGAACAGAATTTAAAATTAATTTTAGAAGTACATCGTTTAAAAGGTGAAGCGTGGTCGAATAGAGTAACTGAAATGCTGGAGACTGTTGGCCTTAAAGATTATATGAATGTATTTCCGCATGAGCTCTCCGGCGGTATGAAGCAAAGGGTAGGTATTGCTAGAGCATTAGTGCATAATCCGGAAATATTACTGATGGATCAACCATTCGGAGCATTGGATGCGATAACGCGTAAGATGCTAGGCTTTGAAATGCTAAACATTTGGAAAAGAACGAGAAAAACAATCATTATGGTCACAAACAATGTTAATGAAGCAATCTTGTTGGCCAACAGAATATTTATCTTATCCCCATTACCTGGAAGTGTAACACATGAAATTAATGTAGACATTCCGTTAGAGGAACGAGGGCCAAACATAGTAAAACTAAAAGAATATAAAAAACTTCAGTCTCAAATAAATAAAATTATTCGTATTGAAAACAAGCAAGAAAAAGCAATTTTATAAGTTAGAAGGAGCTGCAATTATATGAATACGAAGAATGAGCATAAGAAAGATAAGAAGGAAGAAAACGAACTTAAAGAAGTTAAGAATGGTAAAAGAAACATACAATTGAATGTAATATTGCCTATCTTAACATTTATTTCTTTGTACGCCGTTTTCGAGATATTTATTAGAGCAACTGGGGTTCCAAGAATAGTTCTTCCAACTCCTACCGCAATAATAACGGAAACAGTTCAGCGTTTTCCAGCAGATTTGTGGCCACATTTTCTAGTGACATTCAGAGTAATTGTGTTTGGGTTCATAATTGCAATTCCTTTTGGTATAGCTTTGGCAGCTGTTTTCTCTCAATTACCGATTGTCGTAAAAGCGACCACACCATTTATTATATTGCTAGTCGTTACGCCAGTTATTACGATTGTACCGTTGCTCGTTTTATGGTTAGGATCAGACCCAAACATTCGTATAATAGCCGTTGTTGTGCAAGCGACTCCAATTATAACTTTAAATACGTTATCTGGCTTTTCGAAAGTAGAAACAGCGAAATTAGAATTGATGAAATCGATAGGGGCTTCAAGGGCTCAAACATTTTTCAAAGTGACTTTTCCTAACGCATTACCGCAAGTTTTCACAGGGATAAAATTAGGATGTATATTCTCAACAATTGGAGCTATTAGTGCGGACTTTGTAGCAGGGAATGTTGGTTTAGGCTTCCGTATCCTTCAGTATTCAGGGGCAATTATGACGGAAATGGTATATGGAACGATTTTAATTGTTGCGTCCATAGGTATTATTTTGTATTTAATTGCAAGTTCTATCGAAAAGAGAGTTATTGTTTGGCGTAAATAGTCTACATCTAGACCAACACACTTACTAGCTATAAAGGAGGGAAATATGTGAGCGAACCTATTATTAAACTAAACAATATAACGAAGCATTTTCATACTAGGAGTCAAACGATTCGGGCCGTAGAAAATATAAATATGGACGTATATAAAGGTGATTTTGTCGCTGTTGTTGGTCCAAGTGGTTGTGGAAAGTCAACTATTATTAGGATGATTAACGATATTATTCAACCAACTGTTGGAGATATATTTATTAAGCAAAAGAGAATGAAAGGGAAAAAAACTGTAAAAGAATTAATTAAAAATATGGGTTTTATATTTCAGCAGCCAAACTTATTCCCGTGGTTAACAGTCAGACAAAATGTAGCATTACCTTTAAAAGTATTCGGTTATAGTGGGCAGAAATGGGAGGACAGTATCGATCAATTACTAAAAATTTTTGAATTGGATAAATATGCAGACTCCTATCCAATAGAAATATCTGGCGGTATGGTACAAAAAGTCGGGGTTATTCGTGCAATGGTACATGATCCGGAGATATTGTTAATGGATGAGCCGTTTGGTGCGTTGGATGAAATAACTAGAGAACAATTAAATTTAGAATTACTTGATGTTTGGAAAAAAACGAAAAAGACGATTATTTTTATAACTCACGATATTAAAGAGGCTGTATTGCTCGCATCTAAAGTATGTGTTATGGGCACAAATCCCGGTCGTATAATATCAGAGGTAGACATTGATCTTCCAAGACCTCGTAGTTTAGATATCGTAACTGATGAAAAGTTCATTCATTATGAAACAAAAATAACGGAACTTATTGGAGATGTTGAATTGAGTAAAATAAAGTAGGTGCAGAAGGGAGATCAAACATTGCACATTATTAGAGCTAAAACGTATGTAACGAATCTTTTGCCCCCAATTGTTATGTTTTTTATTATTTTTGGTTTGTGGGAACTTATGGTTGCTCAATTAGAGATTGAAAGATGGATTCTTCCAGGCCCTATCGCTATTTTTAAAACGATGATTGTCAGTTTTATGGATTTTTTACCACATATATTAGTAACGATTCAAACTATTTCTATCGGATTTATCATTGCAATACCATTAGGGATATTTTTAGCGGCGTTGTTATCAAATTACCAGTACTTAGATTTCTCCGTATCTCCTTTTGTCATATTATTAGTCACTACCCCTTTAATTTCTTTAGTACCCCTATTAATGATGTGGTTTGGTTATGGAATAAGTGTAAAAATTATGGCCGTTACTATTCAAGCGTTTCCGATAATTATGTTGAATGCTGCAACCGGTTTTATTAACGTAGATAATCTTAGATTAGAACTAATGAAGTCATTTGCTTCAACTAGGTCACAGACGTTCTTTAGAGCCGTATTTCCATCTGCATTATCGGATGTATTTACAGGAATCAAGCTAGGAGGTATTTTTGGAACAATTGCTGCTGTTACTGCTGAATTTGTAGGTGGAAACACTGGATTAGGAAGCCAAATTATAAAGTATACCCAATACATTAAAACAGAAGAGGCATTTGCTTGTATATTATTTGTTGCAATAATTGGGACGGTTTTATACGGCCTTATTTCACTAGTGGAAAAGTTAATTATTCGTTGGGAAATTTAATGGATTAATAGTATTTAAAATTATGTGGGAGGAATATTGATGACTTTTGATAAGCAAGCAGTTTTTGATTATATAGATAGACATAGAGATCAAATAATTGAATATGTACAAAAAATGGTAAGCATCCCGTCTATTAACCATACGATGGGAGGGAATGAAAAGGATGTACAAGATTGGTTAGCAAATAGCTTAAGAGAGTTTGAGTTCGACAAAGTGGATCAATTTGCTGTTGATGAAGAGAAGGTGCGCCCTAATGTAGTTGCAGTTATGAAAGGTAGTGGTGAAGGCAAGAGCATTATATTCAATGGTCATATGGACGTTGTACCAATTGCTAGGCCGGACGTGTGGCATGAAGATCCTTTTGATGCTGTGATTAAAGATGGAAAGATGTATGGCCGTGGGACTAGTGATATGAAAGGACCCATCGGAGCTGTGATCTGGGCTATGAAAGCCTTAAAAGATTGTAATATCGAATTAGAAGGTGATGTTCTCTTACAGGCCGTAACTGGGGAGGAATCGAACCAAGCAGAAGAAGTAGGAACCGTTCCTTGTTTAGAAAGAGGGTATACCGCTGATTTCGCAGTAGTATGTGAACCTACAAACCTTGAGTTGCATACATCATCTGTTGGTTTATTCTTTTTTGAATTAATTGTCGAGGGTAAAGCTGTGCATACCTCAGCTAGAAATCAAGTCATTTTTCCACAACCAGGAGGAGTTCCGAGTGGTTCCGAAGTAGGAGTAGATGCATTTAAAAAATCCTTACCTATTATAAACTACTTGTATTCATTGGAAGAACAATGGAATCATCGATGGAAAGACTCGGTTTTAGGAGCCGGTGGTAAGCCGATTAAAGACTCACAAGGAATTAGTTTATTTACTATAAATCCTTCATTAATAGAAGGTGGTGATTATTTAGGCGCGGTCCCTTCGCGTGTGAAATACACGTATAATGTTTGGTTTCCTGATCAGCTTGTATCAAAGGAAGAGGTTTGGGAAGAACTTAGAAAAGGCGTCAAAGCAATTAGTTCTACAGATGACTATTTAAGAGAAAATCCCCCAACTTTAAATATCCCAGTTTTTCAAGATTGGGCAGGATTTAAAGTTCCTGAAGAACATCCAGGGGTGCAAACGATGATTGGTTCCATCGAGGATGCAACAGGAGAACAAGCTATATTATCAGGGTTTAAAGCGGTTTGCGATGCAACATATCTAAATAAAAATGGTGTTCCCGCTGTTGTGTTTGGTCCTGGATCATTAAGTTGGTCCGTTCATGGGGATAACGAATATATCACTGTTGATAGTATTATTGAAGCCACAAAAGTGTACGCAAGTATGATGATCGATTGGTGTAATGATCAGTAAGGGAAAGTCTGTTTGGTCATATTACAATAAATTATTTTAAAGGGGATTGTACAATGAAAAAGTTTAAACTTTTTGGTAGTTTAATAATGATTGCTTTGTTAACTATGTTTTTAATTGCCTGTGGTGGGGATTCGAATAATACGGAATCAGAGGGAGAAGCGACGGAAACAGAAACGGCTGAACCAGAGGCGGAAGAGGCTGAAGAGGGTGAAGAAGAGGAAGCTACAGAGGATAGCGGAGATTTACAAGAAGTAAAATTAGTTGTACCCCGTACTGTAGAAGTACTTGATGATGCGCATGTGTGGTCAGCAATAAAAATGGGCTATTTTGAAGAGGAAGGACTAAAAGTTTCTATAGAAGAATCATTTGGTACAACAGATGTCAAAATGGTCTCTACCGGTAATGCGGATTTTGCACTTCCTGCACCAAACTTTATTCTAATGTCAATTGAAAATGAGCTGCCTATTAAAGCAGTTTTCCAAAATGATTGGATTAATATCTTTGGAATGGCAGTACTAGAAGATAGTGATATCGAAACGTGGGAGGACATGAAAGGAAAAACAGTCGCTCTTGGTGACGCGTCTTGGGAAGATATTATCAATCCAGTTGTTATCGCTGCAGGACTAGATCCTGATAAAGATTTAGAGTATGTTGTTGCTGGTGAAAATAGATTCCAAGCGGTTCAGGAAGGTGAAATAGATATTTTATTTACTTGGGTTGGAGAAGTTACAGAGTTACAAGGAAGAGGATTTGATTTTGAATATATTGATGGTAATGAAGTTTTACCATACGCATCGAACCCATTAGTAACAAGCTTAGATAATATAGAAAACAATCCAGAAATGGTTGAAGGCTTCGCTCGTGGACTTGCAAAGGGAATGTATTTCGTTAAAGAAAATCCGGAAGCAGCGGCAGACATCGTCCTTGGACAGTTCCCGTCAATTGATATAACGTGGGATGGTGCGGTCGGAGCTATGCTAGGTCGCGTGAAACAAGGATTCGGTATTAGTGAAGAGGAACAGCAAGAAAGAGTAGATGAAGGAATTGGTTTAGCTAGTGAAGAAAAATGGGGTTTAAATGTTGAGTGGGCACTAAAAACGGATTCAATTAAAGAAGAAATACCGTTAGACAGAATATTTACGAATGAATTTGTTGATACAAGTTGGGATCTGACTCAAGTTGAAGAAGATGCAGCAAACTATGAATTTAAAGTAAAAGACCAATACGAATAAGAGCTTAATAGCTAAAACCTATGCGGTATTATTAAGTCTCTCACCTATTCTGGTGGGAGACAAATATCGCTTTATTATTTTATATAAGGTCAGAAAGTATAAAGATTTGTTCATAACTGTCTAGCTTCGACGTACAGGATGTTCTAGTGCAGGCGGAGCCACAGGACGTGGCGTTCTAAGCCTGCTAGCCCAGAAACTAGGCGACTTCCTGCAGCGCCTTACGATAAAGAAGACTTGCCGATTGGCTTTAGACAGAGGCTTAGTCGCCCTTATGCCCTTGGGTGAAAGTCATCATCGATTCCATAAGGTAAGGGAGGGCCAACTAAATACGGCCTTTGCGGCCAACGTTGGCATACCCCTTTTGCAGGGGCATGATTCCTTTATCTAGGATGATTTGGAATGTTCGATTAAAACCGCCACTTTGCGTGGCAACATCGAACCACCAGCTTTGAGCTGGCGCAGTCGCTACGTTTCTAGGCAGGGCGCTTGCGCTTTTCTGTATTAAATATTCTTTACTGGAGGTAATCCGTTTTGCACAAAATAGGGATAATAGGTACTGGCCTAATTGCTTATAGTCATGCTGAGGCTATTAAATCTACTCAAAATGCGACTCTTGTTGCTGCTGCTGACATAGATAAAGATAAGGTAACCATGTTTTCTGAGAAATATAATTGCCGTTATTATACTGATGTTAAAGAAATGTTAGAAAGTGCAGAAATAGAAATAGTTATTATTTGCCTACCAACTTACTTACATGAAGAATATGTAAGCCTTTGTGCTACATACGGAAAACACATTCTATGTGAAAAACCGGTTGAAATGACAGTGGATGCGACTAAAAGAATGTTGGCCAATGTAAAACAGGCGAACGTAATCTTTATGGTCGGTCAAGTTGTTCGATTTTGGAGTGGGTATACAGAGATAAAAGAGTTGTATGAATCTGGCGAACTCGGGAATGTTTATATGGCATTTGCAAGTAGATGCTCCAGCCTACCCGATTGGGGAAATTGGCTCTTTGATCCTGAAAAAGGAGCTGGAGCTATTCAAGATATGCATGTACATGATGTGGATTTCTTGAGATATGTATTCGGAGAAATGGATTATGTTTATTGTCATGCAAATAAAGATGAAACTGGTTGCTGGAATCACGCAATGTCATCGATCGGATTTAAAAACGGAGCTAAAGCAGTAGCAGAAGCATCGTTTACTATGTCTGATAGTTATCCATTTACAATGTTTTTTAAAGCAGCCGGTACAAAGGCTACGGTTGAATTTTATTATAAAGCAGGAGAAAATATTGGACTAAGAGATTCCTCTTCAAGTGAAATTAGAATTTATCAGCATGGGAAAAAACCTGTTATTAAAACGCCTGAAAATTATGATGCATATGCAAAGGAAATGGAGTATTTCCTATCTTGTGTCGAAAAAGGTATACAGCCAGAGATGGTACCACATCATGAAAATCTAGAAGTAATGGAAGCTATTGAAAGCATTCGACTTTCTGCAGATACTGAAGAAGTTGTGTATCTACAACCACAACGGCAATGAACGATTAACGACAAGTTTGAAATGCAGGATTATTGTAAGGTGAATTAATAATGTGAGCATTAGTTCTAGACCATAAACTTCTAAGCAAAAAATAAATCCTATTAATTTACCTTTACTACACTTTTGGTTTCTAGTGATTTTAAACAAGCATCAATCACACGCATATTTTCAAAAGTATTATTAAAATCTAGAGCAACTCCATTATCCCCATTTATAATAGATTGGGATATATGCTCTACTTCACTTCTGTACTGATCTCCGTGACATGTTTCTAGTCTAGTCTTATTCCCCTTTTCTATAATGATATGCCCTTCTCCACCAAGAAGATCTGGGCGAAAAGCACGTGTGACAGTAATACTTCCTTTTGTACCAATTATCTTATAATCATGACGAACTGGTAAATTAAAGCTCGTATCAAATGTTGCTCTTATACCGTTAGGAAATGATAAATATGTGACTGTTTCCATATCTACTTCATATCTAGGGTCTTCAACAGCATGAACAAACACTGACTCTGGTTCTGTCTGCAAAATATGTCTCATTAGATGGATTGAGTAACAACCTAAATCATAAATAGTGCCGCCACCCATTTCCTTTCTCATTCGAATATTTGTGTTCTTATCTTCTTTTGTCATGCTGTATGAATGGCCCGACTGGATAAGTGAAACCTCACCAATTTCTCCCCTACCAATTATCTCCTTCACTCGTTTATGCTGGGGGTGAAAATAATACATAAATCCTTCCATAAATAAAACATTGTTCTCTTTAAAAACCATTTCTATATCACGTACCTCTTTGGCATTCATAGTAGCCGGTTTTTCACATAAAACATGTTTTCCTTTAATAGCAGCTTTAATCGACCATTCCTTGTGTAAATTATTTGGAATTGGAATGTAAACAGCATCAATATGCGAATCATTCAGTAGCTCCTCATAGCTTTGATACACTTTATCAATTGAAAATTGCTCGGCTATTTTTTTAGCCTTGTTGACATCACTACTAGTAGCGATTGCTGTTACTTCTGCATTTGTTGCACGAATGATTGCTGGTATCATTTGTTGTTGCGCAATATTTGCTGTGCTTAAAATCCCCCATCGAACCTTTTTCATATTCATACACTCCCATTTTTTGTAAAGCTAAATTTTAATATGGTTCTATAATTTCATTGATAAAAAAAGTAACATTGCTTAATTTTAACTTCCCAGCGTATTACTCACCGTCTCGAAGCCTTGTTGCATCTATATTTTACAAAAAGGATTAGTAAATTATTTAGCTATCATTCCACCATCGATAATTATTTTTGTTCCTGTGATATAACGCGATTCATCCGATGCTAGGAACAAAACTGTTTGAGCTACATCTTCCGCTGTGCCTAAATATCCTAAAGGTATACCTTTTTTAATTTCTGTTATTGATTCTTCATCTTCTGTAACTACTGAAACCATTGGTGTGTCGATATAACCAGGGTGCACAGAGTTTACTCGAATATTAAATTGGGCGAGTTCCATTGCTGCCCCTTTAGCAAGTAATCGATTAGCTCCTTTGGAAGTAGTATAATGAACACCTGCACCACCACCTATAATGCCAGCTACAGAAGAGATATTTATAATAGATCCACTACCAACCTTTTTCATTTCTGGAGCCACGTGTTTTATACCTATAAAGTTACTCGTTGTATTAACTTTTAAAAACTTATTAAAGCTTTCTAGATCAACATCATCGAATGAAGCAAACCCTTCTTCTCCACCGATACCTGCATTGTTAACTAATATATCAATTTTACCGAAGTTAGTAATAGCTTTACTAACCGTGTTTTCCCAATCAGTAACAACGGTAACATCATGTCTTAATGCAATCGCAACTTCACCATATTCATTGTTAATATCGGTAACGACTGTTTTCAGTAACTCTACCTGTAAGTCGGTTGCAATTACTTTAGCACCTTCTTTTGCAAATAAACGAGCTTCAGCGGCACCTTGGCCACTTGCAGCACCAGTAATAATGGCTACTTTACCAGATAATCTTTTCAAGTTATTCCCTCCATTAAAAGTAACTTATGGTCTCATCGTGTTAAAATGTATATGCTAGTTGACAATTATTAATTACTCCCCCAGTGTACAGCGAGGAGTAAGGACGTAATTTTCTTGATAATAAAACAACTCATAACAGCTTCATGTATAATGTGAATAATATAATAGAGTAGGACGAGCATCATCAATGGGGTAAGCTATTCGACTCTTAATACTTTAGATAGGGTTATCATGTATTATGAGTGGAGAATATACGAGTAGATAAAGCTTTCTACCATGGTTAAGTAGAAAAAGCCGATGGATAGAACGGTATAGTGTTCGCATGTTTTTCGATGATATAGAACCGTATCGGAAAAGTTCTCGTCTTTACACAATTCATGCGGTGATGCGAATTAAGAGTGAGAGGAAGACAATTATATGAACATCCATATTATTACGGTTGGGAAAATAAAGGAGAAATATTTAAAGCTCGGGATTGCTGAATTTGAAAAGCGTCTCCAAGCATATTGTAAATTGAAAATAGATGAAGTAAGTGATGAGCAAGCACCAGAACAATTAAGTGATAAGCAATTAACGCAAGTAATAGAAAAAGAAGGAGCACGTATTTTACAAAAAATAAAACCGACAGAATACGTCATTGCTTTAGATATTCAAGGTGCTAGTTGGTCGTCCGAACAATTTGCTAAGGAATTAGACAGGCTTGCAGTATCAGGGAAGAGCAGCATCGCCTTTGTTATTGGTGGATCTAATGGTTTAAGCGAGGAAGTATTGCAACGTGTTAATCAGAAATTGTCCTTTTCAAAAATGACATTTCCTCATCAACTCATTCGATTGGTGTTGTTGGAGCAGATCTACCGGGCGTTTCGGATTAATCGGGGAGAACCGTATCACAAATAGTGGTAAAACAGAGGGTGGAAATCGAGTTAAGTAAATTCGTATTAGAACAAATTAAATAATAAATTAATAGCCCCTAAGAATTTTACAACAAGTCCGAGGGGTTTTCCTTTTGTCTTAGAAAAAGATATTGATAGGGGAACAAACGTTCGCTATTTGTAAGACGATTCAATGTTTAAATGGTATAATAGTACACAGAGTAAAGTTGAAAAGGAAGGTAGAGCAATGTTAAATAAAATAAAAACTTTGATCTATCAACCAGAGGGAAGTAATACATCAGTAGAAGTTAAAATGGCAGATGAAACAGTTTGGATGCCATAGAAAGCAATTGCAACACTTTACCAAACCACTCCGCAAAATATAACAATTCATTTGAAAAATATTCGTAGAACTTTAGATTTACTGCACGATACTAGGAATTATATAGTTCAAAATAAAGAGGGAACTAGAAATGTAAGGAGGAAAGTTTTACATTATAATCTAGATATTATTTTTAATATTGCAATAAGAGGCCAATATTTTGTGGAGTTCAATAATCTTATTAATTTCGCACAAACAAATGGTGTAAAAAAGGAATTCTTAGTATTTATACCAATTAAAGAACGAAGATTTGGAGAAATGTTAAATAATTGTTTAGAAGGTATTGTTGATATTTATGGTCAATATAAAGTGAACAATTACATCGTTGATTTCTATATACCACAATTAAAATTAGTAATTTCAATATGATGAATAACATCACGAAAAACAAATAAAGGACGATAAAATACGCCAAGGATATGTTGAGAAAAAGTTAAGAGTTCAATTTAATGAGGGGAAGGAATTACAAGACTAAATCACATTATTAAGTTACTTTTAAAAAATGTACATTAGGATGTCGAAATTAATTTCAAATTCTTGGAGGTGCTGAAAATGAATAATAAAACAGATATCTTAATTTATCAAACAGAGGACGGAAACACAAAAATAGATGTTAGATTGGAAAACGAAACAGTTTGGATGACACAGAAGGCAATTGCCGAATTGTATCAATCGACTAAGCAGAATATAAGCCTCCATATAAAAAATATCTTTGAAGAGCAGGAATTAGATGAGAATTCAGTTGTCAAGTTTTACTTGACAACTGCAAAAGATGGCAAAAAATATAAAACAAAACACTATAACCTCGAAATGATTATCGCAATTGGCTATCGTGTTCGTTCCCACAGAGGTACACAATTTCGAAAGTGGGCAACAGAACGTTTGAATGAATATCTTGTCAAAGGATTTACAATGGATGATGATCGATTGAAAGAAATACGTAATTTTGGACAGGATTATTTCGATGAATTATTGGAACGAATCCGTGATATTCGTGCTTCAGAGAAAAGGTTCTATCAAAAGATTACTGATATTTACGCTACATCTGTCGATTATGATCCTAAAGCAGAAGTAACACAGGAATTCTTTGCAACGGTTCAAAACAAATTACATTTTGCAATCCATGGTAAGACGGCCGCTGAACTCATATCGGATAGAGCAGATGCAGAGAAAGAAAACATGGGACTTACTTCATGGAAAGGTGATAAAGTACGCAAAAGAGATGTTACTGTTGCTAAAAATTATTTATCTGAAAAGGAGTTAAAGTCGCTTAATCGAATTGTTACGATGTATTTAGATTATGCTGAGGATCAGGCAGAACGCCAACGCCCAATGTATATGAAGGATTGGATTGATAGACTAAATGCATTTCTGAAATTCAATGATCGTGATATTCTTGAAAATGCTGGGAAAGTCTCGAAAGCCATTGCAGATGAGATTGTGACTAAAGAATATGAGAGATATAATCAACATCGAATTGTTCAAAACACATCCGATGATGATTTTGATAGATTTATCGAGAGTAATAATTTGAAAAAGTATTGAAGTAAGTAATAAATCAGTAAGAGGAGACTATTATGGTCTCCTTTTATTCTATATAAAAATTAGGTGTGAACATATATATTACCACTGAACTAAGTTGAACCGTACCATAAGTAAATGCATTTTCCAAAAGATATTATTCATTATAAAGGTGAATATGATAGTGCATTAATGGGATCAGACCCGATTCGTGAGGTGAAGCGTGAAGCCGCTAAACAGGAATGCGGTGAGACAGTCACTATGAATTTACGAAGTTTAGTGCAAAAGAACCGTCCTCATGCACGATGTTATAAATATATATATTTACTTTTCAGAATAAATGGACATCGATGAGGTTAACTGTATAATTATGGTATACTAAAAGTCACACTATATTATTAAAAAGGGGTGGATCTATATGTCAGGAGAACAAACAAGATATTCCCGTCTTGCTAATATAACGAAAATGATCAATACTAAGCTCGAATTACGTGAAGTATTGGAGCAAGTGACAACTGCAATCTCTGAGGAAATAGTTCAATGTAATTCTGTTGGCATATACTTACCACAGGAAGATGGTTCATTTAGAGGGTATGTAGGTAAACCGGATTATATAAATGGTTGGACTCTAGATATGCATGTGATTGATACGGATTACGATTTACTAGCAAAAGAAGTCATTGAAACAAAGAAAACAATATATATTCCTGATACATCAAGCGATAATCGACCTGATCCACGTGCTGTTGAAGGATTTCAAATCAAATCTTTATTAGCTCTTCCCATTTCTTTTGAAGAAGAACTGTTTGGTCTTGTTTTTTTATTTGATTATGGCACACCTATGAATCTAACAGAAGATGAAATACAAACCGTTGAAGCATATGTCAATATGGCTGCGGTTGCTATACAAAATGCAAAAAATCTAACTCATAAAGAGCATCTCATTAAAGAAAAGCAGCTACTGCTTGATGCAACGCGAGATCTATCAATGTGTTCCTCTATGCAAGAGGCTGTTGATAAATGTTTCTTCTATTTAGGACAAGTTTTAGATACTTATAATACAGGGATTCATTTATTAGATCCCATTGCCGGTAAGAATGTTAAACCAGCAAAGTTAAGTAAGTGGAGTGACTGGACGGAGGCTGCGTGGCTCGAAACACATAATAAAATTAAAATAGACCAAAGCAATGATTTAGTCACTCAAGAAGTTTTCGAGACTAGAAAGGCTATTCTCATTCCAGATGTATTTAAAGATCATCGACCTAATCACGATGTTTGCCGTAATTTTGGTATCAAAGGCATACTAATGTTCCCATTAATCTCGATGGGTGAAATCTTAGGACAAATATCCGTTGTGAACCTTGATGATTCCGAATTTTTCTTTTCAAAAGCTAGATTGCAGCTAGCCCAGTCCATAATCGACGCAACCGCCTCAACTTTATCAAATCTTTTATATATGGAGAAACAAGAGGTCATTATAGAAGAGAGAACATCTGAAATCACAGTTAAAAACCAAGAGCTTGAAAAGGTAGTAACAGAATTACAACAACTTAGTCGGGAAAAGGAATTAATTCTCAACTCTGCAGGAGAAGGAATCTTTGGTCTAGACCTTAATCGAAGTATTACATTTTGTAATCCAGCAGGCGCCAATATGCTGGGATACAAAAATGAAGCCGAATTAATCGGGAAACCAGTATACGTGATCTTTCACAGACAAGAAACATTCCACACCAATAATAAAAAAACGAATAGAAAAGTAAATCCAAAATATTTTTTAAAGGAAGGTGAATTTTTTAAAAAAGATCATTCTAGTTTGCCCGTTGAATATGTCATCTCTCAAATAAAAGAAAACGGCAAAATTATTGGGGAAGTGGTCACGTTTAAAGATATAACGGAGAGAAAACAATTGGAAGAAGAGATTACTTTCCATGCGTATTATGATAGCCTCACCCAATTACCTAACAGAGTTCTCCTAAATGATAGGTTAACTCAAGGAATCATATACTCAAAAGAGAATAAGGAAAGGCTAGCCGTATTGTATTTAGATTTAGACCGCTTTAAATATGTAAATGATTCATTTGGCCATAGTTTTGGAGATCTTTTGCTTCGAGAAGTTGCGAATCGTTTACGAAATTGCGTCCCCGAAACAGCAACGTTATCACGACAAGGTGGGGACGAGTTTGCTATCTGTCTACCACATATTAACACTAAAGATGATGTTCTAAAAGTGATTAATTGTATTATTTCTACTTTTTCTAAACCATTTAGTTTGCTAGATAATGATATCTTTCTGAAAGCGAGTATCGGTATCAGTTTATTCCCAGATAACGGTGATACGACAGATGCTCTAATTAAAAATGCGGATACAGCCATGTATAAATCAAAAGAAACAACGGGCAATGGTTATTATTTCTTTAGTGAAAGTATGGAAATAAGAACCTCTGAAAATATTATGTTGGAAAATGCTTTATATAAAGCATTAGAAAGAGATGAACTATTTCTCCTATATCAACCTCAAATCAACTATAAAACAGGTCAACTAGAGGGCGTAGAAGCTTTAGTAAGATGGAATCATCCCGAGCATGGTCTAATCATGCCAGATAAATTTATTTCGATTGCCGAAGAAACTGGTCTCATTGTTTCCATAGGAGAGTGGATTCTGACTGAAGCCTGTAAACAGATAAAAGCATGGCATAATCAAGGTTTCCAGTTAAAAAGAATGTCTGTGAATTTGTCTGTTCGGCAGTTTGAACAAAACAATTTATTTTCTGTTGTTAAGAATGTATTAGATAAGGTAGAGCTGTCACCAGAGTATTTACATTTAGAACTGACAGAAAATCTTATCGTTAAAAATACGGAGTTAACCTTAAAAACAATGAAACAATTAAATGGGTTAGGTATTAAACTTGCTATCGATGATTTTGGCACTGGTTATTCATCTTTAGGTTATTTAATACACTTGCCAATTTCTACCTTAAAGATAGATAAAACGTTTGTACAAGAAATGACCGAAGATGAGGCAGCCATTACAAATACAATCATTACACTCGCTCACAATTTAAATCTGGAAGTCATCGCTGAAGGTGTCGAGACAAGAGAACAAGCAGAATTTTTATCTTCTCGAGACTGTTATTTGATGCAAGGTTATTTTTTCAATAAGCCCCTTAAGCCTGATCAAATATTAAAAGAATACCTTTCAAATATAAAAATATATAAGGAGAGTTAGAATGAAAATAGCTAGACTTTTATTGGAGTACTTAAAGATGAATGGAGTAAAGTATATTTTTGGCATTCCAGCGGGCTCCGTTAATGCTATTTTTGATGAGTTGAACGACGTGCCCGAGATTACGCCAATTGTAACAAAACATGAAGGTGCAGCTTCATATATGGCTGCCGCTTATGCAAAATACACAAATCAGTTAGCTGTATCTATCGGTTGCAGTGGCCCTGGCGCGACAAATCTTGTGACAGGTGC
This sequence comes from Virgibacillus sp. W0181, assembly GCF_051846915.1. Classification (NCBI taxonomy): domain Bacteria; kingdom Bacillati; phylum Bacillota; class Bacilli; order Caryophanales; family Bacillaceae; genus Virgibacillus; species Virgibacillus sp. W0181. Next base: position 5,546 of record NZ_JBPYCR010000023.1, on the reverse strand, counting down.
TGCAAACGCCATGCGTGAGCATTTACCCATTTTATTTATTACGGGATCTGTACCATTGAATACAATGGGGTTAAATTCTTCTCAAGAACTAGATGTTGCACCAGTATTTTCGCCTGTTACAAAATATAGCACTTTAGTTAAAGACGCCAAAGACTTTTTGGATGAAGTCGTAAAAGCATGTGAAATTGCGATAGATGGTGTGCCAGGCCCCGTACATATTGCGATCCCAATCGATCTCCAACATGAAATAATGAATGATATTAACATCCCAGCTCCCGCAAAGAGAGCAGACATGATCACTGATCGCAACACCATTAAAGACGTTGCAAAGGAATTATTAAATAGAAAAACAGGCTATATTTTTATTGGACAAGGGGCAAGACATTCAATTCAGCATGTCCTAGAGTTAGCAGAGATGCTTAATTGGCCTATCCTAACGACACCTGTGGCCAAAGGATTCATCCCAGAATCGCACCCACTTCTTAAGGGTGTTTTCGGCTTTGCTGGACATGAAGAACCTTCCGATCTAATCACTGAAGGGGATGGAGAGGTCTTATTCATCGTTGGGTCAAGCTTAGGAGAAACAGCAACAAATAACTATAATGTAAATCTAACGAAAAATCGTTTTACCATCCAAATGGATTTTGACGAATCTGTGTTTAATCGAAAATATACGATAGATTTACCTGTTCTCGGTGATATTAATTTAAGTTTAGCATCACTTATAGAGGAATTGAAAGTTGCCGGCCTTACAAGAAAAACGGTTGATTATGTCGTTAATCATAAAGAAGATATCGAAGGCATGACAGAGGAGTATAATACAATCAATGTCCTACTCAAACTTCAAAAACATTTGCCGTCTTCAACTAGATATACAATTGATATCGGCGAATTTATGTCTTATGTAATTCACAATATGAAGGTTTTGGATTATTCGACATTTGATATTAATGTACATTTTGGCGCTATGGGAAGTGGTATCGGAACTGCAATTGGTTCACAATTAGCTGAACCAGAACGACCTACTGTATGTATTACAGGTGATGGTTGCTTCTTCATGCACGGGATGGAGATCTTAACTGCCAAAGAATACAACTTGCCAATTCTATTTGTAGTGATGAATAATGCTCGTTTAGGAATGGTATATCATGGACATTCATTGCAATTCCAGCGGACACACTCATCGTTTGAGCAAGAGCCCATTCATATTTGCGCATTAGCTGAGGCTATGAATATCCCAGCTTATCGAGTAGACAATATGCAAGATCTGAACGCAGACTTACTGAATAACTTCAAACATTTAAATGGACCTGCTGTTTTAGAAATAGCTTTAGTCGATAATAATACACCTCCATTAGGCGACAGAGTGAAGTTTTTGTCTTCCTTTGGAAAATAATAGACGAAGAAATTCTGAGGAAAAAATAAAATCAAATAGAAAAGGGATATCCCTCTTCTATTTGGTTTTTTAAAAAGATAGATGCATTCAATTTGTCTATTACAAATGTGAAAATGACTTACGAATAACCTTAACAATCGTTTCCATTGTTTTACCTTTAAAGCGATCAGAAACGGCTTCACCATCAGGATTTATGTAATAGTAACCACCCATTTCCTCATCGTAAATATATCCTAAATCACTTAAATCACTTAAGATTTCCTGGAAATTAATTGGAGGTTCCGCCGATTTAATCTGTTCTGTTAAATAAGTTGTAGGATACACTTTTACATCATCATCACCAGTGCCAGTATGTACAACAATTAGGTCTTTTTTATGGTGAACAACCCAGTGTTCCTTTGAATATAAAGAAATCCTCTTCCCTTCTAAGGACGAGATCGCATCTAAATTAACTCCGAAAATGTCATTGATCATCCAACGGATATGGGCGCCTGTCATTTCCTCATCATATTGATTGAGATAAGAATCAATCAATATTCTAGCAGATACATTGTCATCCGGTATCGGAAACGCATCTACAACATTACCTTTTGCTAATATAGGTATCTCATCTAAATTTATCCCAAAAATCATATGTACAATCTGACAAATCACAGAAGTACTTATTGTACCTTCATATGATACTAGATATTGATCCATCATTTCTGATTTCGACATGTTGAAGTTCCCCCCTTGGAAAAATAATACTTCCCATTTTAAATCATCGTAGCACCGCACTTACTTATGGTCGTTAATAGGTAAAAAATGAATAAACGTTGCTCGTTAAATAATCTCTCTATTTTAATTATACCTCTATTTTTTAAAAAGCGGAACTTCAATCAGTAATGTATTAATAAAGTTGGGAAGTTTTCCATCGTTCAAATTGGTTATTTTCACCTACTAAGAGCATTACATGGACTTTCTATCTAATCATATCGTTATTAAATATGGAAACTAGTAATAGATAGACCTCTCATACCATCTGGGGGATCCGTTTTTTAATAAGATAAGAATGTATAAAATTTGTCGCATATCTGTCTAGCTTCAGCGCCCAGAAACTAGGCGACTTCCCACAGCGCCTTACGATAAAGAAGACTTGTCGATTGGCTTTAGACAGAGGCTTAGTCGCCCTTATGCCCTTGGGTGAAAGTCATCATCGATTCGCGGTGCTCATCGTGATTTCTTTATCTCAGTTGCTTTGGTCCACTCGCTAAGTTTCTAGGCGGGGCGCTTGCGCTTTTCTTATAATGTTAATTTTAAACTTCCATTTCTTGAGCTGTTTTATAAGCTATACTGCCATGGATTCGTTGACGGTTGTACCAACCTTCAATATATTGATTTAGATCCAATCTATAATTAGACTCCAATCTTTACTGGATTATAAAGTAACTTTATAATTAAATTAAATATGTCTTACAGTGCTTAAGAAAATTTGCTACAAAGGAGGGTGAATGAGATGGGACAGAAAAATGGTAGTTCACAAAAAGATTCTACCCTAGTTCGTGACACTTTTAATTTTTTACAGGGTGAAAATATAGATGTTTCATTAGAACACTTAAAAAACTTAATCCAAAATGCTCCTTTTGTTAAAGAGTTATTCATAAAGATAACTGACACAACAGAAAAATCTAGTCAAAATGTGTTTGATGTAATTAAAAAAGTTACATCGATTTATGAAGATGAGTTAAAAAGAGAAGACCTTACGTATGATCAAAGAATGAATATTTATAACCGAATTGATCAACATGCAATTAACGCTATGAAACAAGATGACAGTAATAAACGCTTTATTGCAGGAGTTGCTGGTGTGCTAATTACTTCAGCAGTTGGTGGCGCAATAAAATTTGGACCTAAAATAATTAAATCCGTAATTAAAAAATAATATAAATAAAAATGAAATTAATGTCCTTCCTTTTAACCCTATGGAGGTTTATCGTACTATACGAAACTCTTTTTTTCTTCAAGCAAACAGAATCTGGCAATGGCGAATGTGAATTTCCCATTTGAAAAACACACGCATTTATTGTGGAGACAGTAAACCAACCCCATCAAAAGGTAAAATCCTATGGAGAAGCAAATTAACCGAAGTTGACAGCTTTTTCTTTGGAAAGATATCCGAACCTAAAAGCAGCCGGTGGCAGTAAAAAATCATAAGAGCGAGATAGCAGATAACGAGGCTAGCCCAGTGGTCTTTTGACAAGGGGCTGGCCCCGCATCAATTTTAGAGATAGAGTGGAAGGCACCGAGGAATTAGTTGATTCTATTACAGATTGCATTCGCTTTTATAACGAAGATCATCTTCAGGCAAAAATTAACGGCCTCAGCCCCATGGAATTTAGGGCTAAAGCCGACGCATAGTTTCATATACTTCTACTATCTACTTGACAGGATGCAGTTCATTTTCTACTAATAGGCTACATTCCAACATAGGAGATAGAGTTTTTTTATTTAAGAATAAGGGTATTGTCTTGGCTTATGTTGAACAGAGATCCACTGTGTTGTCGTGAAAGCATCAAGACTCCATTTCCCGTTAAGTCGACCAATTCCTGAATTTTTGACACCACCGAAAGCAACTGTTGGGTCATCGTCAATAGAACCGTCATTGATGTGAATCATGCCTGTATAGACCTGTTTGGCAAGTTCTGTTCCTCTTTCAACATCGTTTGTATGAAGTGCACCACTTAAACCGTAAGGACTGTTATTTGCAACTTCTACGGCTTCTTCATCACTTGATACTTTTAAGATTGAAACTACTGGAGCAAAGAATTCTTCTTGGATATAAGACATGTCTGGCTTAACATCGGCAAACACAACCGGTTTAAAAACGTTGCCTTCAATACCCCCGTTAACTATAGGTGTCGCTCCTTCCTCAATCGCTTGATCGACAAGTTTTTGAGTGTTTTCGACTTGTTTTTTATTAATTAAAGGTCCTATAATTGTTTCCGGATCTTGTGGATCACCACATTTAAGCTCTGACACTTTGTTCGTGAATTTTTCAACGAATTCATCATAAATTGCTTCAGGTAAAATAATACGATTACTAGACATACAGATTTGCCCTTGATGTGTGAATCGGCTAAAAACTGCTGCACTTACGGCAAGATCAATATCGGCATCATCTAACACGATAAATGCATTATTACCGCCTAGCTCGAGATGGGCTTCTTTTAGGTTACGCCCAGCGACTTCTCCGATATGCTTTCCTACAGGCGTTGAACCTGTGAAAGATATCGACTGAGGGATAGGGTGATCAACGAGTGAATCACCAATCTCCGAAATTTCTGTTGAAATAACATTTAAAAGCCCTTTAGGTAATCCAGCCTCTTCAAAGATCTTAGCGATCATCGTTCCACCCGTTATCGTCGTATCTTCATGGGGCTTTAAAACCACGCCATTGCTTGATGCTAATGCTGGTGCCACGGATTTTACTGATAAGAAGAATGGAAAATTAAACGGACTGAGTACCCCTACGACACCAAGCGGTTTACGATACACTCGGTTTTCCTTATGCTCATCTGTAGCAGACGGATGAATACTACCCACCATACGAGCTGGAAATGTGGAAGCTTCTTTAATCATATTAATGACTAACCCTACTTCAAAGTCTGCTTTTAACTTGGTTGCTCCAAGTTCCTCCATAATGATTTTAGCAATATCATCGTTATTTTCTTCTATATAAAACACGGCATTTTCCATTATCTCGCGTTTTTTAATAGAGCTAACCTTTTCCCAATCTCGTTGTGCTTTAGCTGCTGCTTGATACGCTTCATCTACATCGGATTTGCTTGCGGCATGAGTAGTTGCAATTAGATCGTCATTATATGGATTTTTGTTCTCCATTTTTTGTTGACTTGATCCATCTCGCCACTCACCACCAATATATTGACTTTCCAATTTTTTAAAATTAACCATAACCACTAGCGTTGCATTAATTAAAACAAACAATTGTTAATATTCCCAATGATCAGTAATTTGCTTTTTATTCAATAAAAAATCCTTTATAATGGAGAGACAGGTGGTTCCTGTCCAAATCCCATTACAAAGGATAACAGATATGGACAAGAATACACGAAAATCTTCATTTGGTAAATGGATAAGCCCTATTAATTTT